>DASTKA010000277.1:0-2590 GCA_035716165.1 Mycobacterium sp.
CTGGCGATTCACGGCTTTCCCGACAACCACCATGTCTGGGACGGCGTGGCCCACGAGCTGGCCGGCAAGCCCTACAACGTCGTTGCCTACGACGTGCGCGGGGCCGGCGAATCAACCCGTCCCGCAAAGAGATCCGGATACGCCTTCGCGCAACTGGTGTCCGACATCGGTGCGGTGATCGACAGCCTGGGCGTCGGGCGGGTACACCTGCTGGCCCATGACTGGGGATCGATTCAGGCCTGGGCGGCCGTCACCGACGCATCGATGACGGGCAAAGTCGCCTCCTTCACCTCGATCTCGGGCCCGCACCTGAACTATGCGGGCGCGTTCCTGCGCTCGGCGCGCACGCCGCGGGCCGTCGCCCGGGTCATCAGGCAACTGATCGCGTCGGGCTACATCGGCTTCTTCTTATGCCCGGGCGTGCCGGAGCTATCGTTTCGCTCCCGGATCGGCGTGAAAGTCGTTGAGGCACTTGAGCGCATCGGCCGGTCGAGCACGCGCAGCCAGCACCACGACACCATGCGCTCGGTCACCGATTACGTCCACGGGCTCAACCTGTACCGGCAGAACATGCCGGCGCCGATGCTGGCGCCCGGTCGCCAGCTCCCCGAGACCACGGTCGCCGTCCAGACGTTGGTGCCGCGCCGGGACATCTTCGTCACCCCCGCTCTGCAGCGGTTCACCGGCGCAATCCCCCACGGCAGCAGGGTGATCGAGATCGAGGGTGGGCACTGGGTGGTGACGTCGCGCCCGGACGTCGTCGCCCGGCTGACCGCCGAGTGGGTCGACCGCAACCTCGACGGCGCGACCGGCGCCGCCACGAGCGAGGTGCGCGGCGAGCGGCGCGAGGTGCGCGGCAAACTGGCCCTGGTCACCGGCGCCGGCGCCGGGATCGGCCGGGCCACGGCGGTGGAGCTGGCCCGGCACGGGGCCCGCAAGATCGTGCTCGCCGATCGTGACCTGGCCGCGGCCAACGAAACCGCCGACGCGGTGCGCGCCGCGTGCGCCGAGGCCGCCGTCTACCAAGTGGACGTCAGCGACGAGGCCGCCGTGAATGACTTTGCGGCGCAAGTGCGCAACGAACACGGGGTGGTCGACATCCTGGTAAACAACGCCGGCATCGGTATGGCGGGCCGCTTCCTGGAGACGAGCTCGGCCAACTGGGAAGCCATCATGGGCGTCAACGTGCACGGCGTCATCTCGGGCAGCAGGGCGTTCGGGGCGCAGATGGTCGAGCGCGGCGAGGGCGGCACGATCATCAACGTCGCGTCGGCGTCGGCCTACCTGCCGTCGAAGTCGATGGTTGCCTACAGCACCACCAAGGCGGCGGTGCTGGCGCTGAGCGAGTCGTTGCGGGCCGACTTCGCCGACGAGGGGATCAGCGTCACGGCGGTGTGCCCGGGATTCGTCAACACCAACATCGCGAAGAGCACGATCTACGCGGGGATGAGCGCGGAGCAGCAGGAACGGGCGCGCGGCAAGGCCGACGCCGCCTACCGGCGCCGCAACTTCACCCCCGAAGCGACCGCCAAGGCAATCGTCAAGTCCGTCAAGACCGCTCCGGCCGTGTTGCCGATCGCCGCGGAGTCGCGGATCGCCTACGCGATGCGGCGCATCAGTCCCGGAGCGATTCGGCTGTTCGCGCGCTTCGACATTCGGCAGAAGTAGGGGGCGGTTTCGGTGCCGCAGAGCATTTGGTCCAGCAGACCGGCCGACCTGTACGGCCGGCGCGACCACGACCGCTTCGGGTCGTTGCTGTGGGGCGTGCGGGCGGTCTTCGAGGGGTTCGCCACGGTGTCGCGGTGGTCGCCCTCGCGGGTGCAGCCGGTGCAGCGCAAGCTGACCGCCGTGGTCACCGAGCGCGAGCTCGTCGCGCCGGATGTCGTCGCGTTGACCTTGGCCGAGCCCGACGGAGGGCTGCTTCCGTCCTGGACGCCCGGCGGGCATATCGACGTCCTGTTGCCCTCGGGCCGGCGGCGGCAGTACTCGTTGTGCGGCGCTCCCGGGCGGCGCACCGACTACCGCATCGCCGTGCGCCGGATCGCCGACGGCGGAGGCGGATCCATCGAGATGCATGAGACGTTCGACGTGGGTGACACGCTGCAGTTCGAAGGTCCGCGCAACGCGTTCTATCTCGGCACCGCCGAGCACGACGTGTTGTTCGTCATCGGCGGCATCGGGGTGACGCCCATCCTGCCGATGATCCAGGTGGCCGCGCAGCGCGGCATCGCTTGGCGCGCAATCTATACCGGCCGCAGCCGCGAGTACATGCCGCTGGTCGACGAAGTCGTGTCCATGGGGCCGGACCGGGTGACGGTGTGGGCCGACGACGAGCGCGGCCGCTTCGCCACCGTTTCGGAGCTGTTGGCCGGAGCGGGACCGGCGACCGCTGTCTACGTGTGCGGCCCGGGCGCCATGCTCGAGGCCGTCCGGATCGCCCGCAACGAACATGCCGGTGCGCCATTGCATTACGAGAGGTTCAGCCCAGCACCCGTGGTGGACGGGACTCCGTTCGAATTGGAGCTCGCGCGATCACGGCAGGTGCTCGCGGTACCGGCGAATCGGACCGCACTCGACGTCATGCTTGACG
>DASTKA010000278.1:0-3143 GCA_035716165.1 Mycobacterium sp.
TCATCGATGCCGGCTTGCCTTCCCCGACCACCCAGATACCGGTGGTCGACGGCTATCGCGCCCTCGCAATACTCGACATGGGCTGGCGGGAGTTCGGCGTGGCCGCCGAATACGACGGCGACCACCACCGCAGCGAGCGACCTCAGTACGTAAAGGACCAGTGGCGATTACGCAAGCTCGCGGAAATGGGCTGGATCGTCATTCGGGTGATCGCCGAGGACGACCCCGGCGATGTCGTCGAGCGCGCCACACGGGCCCTGCTCGCTCGGGGTTGGCAGCGCAACGGAACAACCCCTATCCGGCACGTCGGGTAACCACTTTCCGCCGAGTCTGGATTTTTGCAGACCTTCACTCGCACTTCGTCTGCGGATTTGCAGGCTCGGCGAAACTGAGGGGTCTCACGAGAACGTGGTCACCGCGCAGGTACTCGGGGAGGTGATGTTGACCCCGGAGTAGACCACCTGGATGTGGGTGCAGGCGATGACGTTGTTGTCGGTCTTGGGTTGGCCCGTCTGCCAATCGGTGGAGTCGATGCGCCCGTTGGTCTGGTACTTGTCCGGCGGGCCCTCGCCCATGTAGATCGTGGTGATCTCGTCGGATCCCATTGCCTTGTGCACCCGCTCGTACTGGCCGTTGGCGTGCGCGTCGAGGTAGGCCAGCCGGTTCGAAGACCGGATCTCGGTGGTCTGCCGGGCCCAGAGTCCGGGCGGGAGGCCGGTCACCCCGTCGGGCGTGAGCATGTCCGCCCCGGCGGTGAAGTCGCAGTGGCCGTCGGCTTTGAAGCAATTGAGGATGGCGCGCGTCTCCAGCTGGTTGGGTCCATCCAACGGGAACAGCGTGGTGGCGGTGTTGCTCGCCGCCGCGCACACCCCGGCGGGCAGAAACATCGGCAGCACTGCGACGACTGCGAATCCCGACACCAGCCGCATCATCGATGCTTCCCTTTCCTCTGATCCCAAGGGTGAACTTAACCCCACCACTACTCGTCGTAGGTGACTTCTACCGAATCAGTTTCCGGGTGAGATTGACAGGCCAGTATCAGGCCCTCGTCCAGGTCCTGCTGCTCGAGCACGTCGTTGACCTCCATGCTCACGTTGCCGCTGCGCAACGTGCAGGCGCACGCGCCGCAGTGACCCTCGCGGCAGGAGAAGGGCGCATCGAGGCCCTTGGCCAGCAGGACGTCGAGCAGCTTGGCGTTGCGCGGCCACGACACGGTGTGGGTTTCTCCGTCCAGCTCCACCACCGCGGTCGCCGGCGGCTCGTCACCCTCGGCGGTGTCCTCGATCTTGACCGCCGCGAACGGATCCGAGTCCAGCGACTTGAACACTTCGATATGTACTTGCGGCGCAGGGACTTTGAGTGTTTCCAGCGCTTCTCTCGCGGAGTCCATGAAGGCGCCCGGACCGCAGATGTACACGGGCCGATCCGTGTAGGGGGCGGCCAGCTTGGCCAGCGCGGCGACGCTGGGCAGGCCCTGCAGCGATTCCAGCCAGTGCAGCACCGTGAGCCGGTCGGGGAATTTGGCCGACAGCTCGCGCAGCGCATCGGAGAAGATCACCGACTTCTCGTCGCGGTTGGCGTAGACCAGCGTCACCTGTCCGCTGCCCTCGGCCAGCGCCGACTTGCAGATCGACATGATCGGGGTGATCCCGCTGCCCGCGGCCATCAGCAGGAAGTCGTCGCCCAGCGTCTTGGGCACGAAGTTGCCCGACGGGGCGAGCACATGGATCCGCATGCCCTTGCGCGCGTGGTCGCACAGCCAGTTGGACGCGTAACCGTCCACGGTTCGTTTGACCGTGACCGTGAGCGCGTCGTCGGTGAACGGCGAGCTGCACAACGAATAGCAGCGGGCCACCGAGCCGGTGCGCTCGCTGGGTATGCGCAGCGTCAGGAACTGGCCGGGCGCATACCGTAGCCGCTCGGGCGGGATGTCGGGGTCGCCCGCGGCGTCCGGCACCGCGAACACCAGCGACCGCGCATCGTCGGTCTCGGCGATGACCTCGGCGACCTGCAGTTCAAGGACGTGGTCACCGAGTGGCTCGTCGGGAATCGCCTCGGTCAAGGCCCGTCCCTTCCTTTCGTTGCAACTAGAACATGTTACAGAAAAGCGGATTCGTATCGCTACCAGCCGCAGGATTACCCTGCTCGACACAAATCGGAACGTGTTCTAGTCTCTGGTGTAAGTCCGCTGAGTAAGTCTGGCGCAGGAGGCAAACGTAAGTGACGTCCATTCAACAGCGTGATGCGCAGTCGGTTCTGGCTGGCATCGATGATCTGCTTCCGCGGATCCGGGAACGCGCTCAGGCGACGGAAGACCTGCGGCGGCTGCCCGACGAGACCGTTCAGGACCTTCAGGACGTCGGCTTCTTCACCCTGTTGCAGCCCGAGCAGTGGGGCGGGTTGCAGTGCGACCCGGCGCTGTTCTACGAGGCGGTGCGCCGGCTGGCCAGCGCGTGCGGGTCCACTGGCTGGGTGAGCTCGATCATCGGCGTGCACAACTGGCACCTGGCGCTGTTCGACCAGCAGGCGCAGGTGGAGGTCTGGGGCGAGGACCCCCAGACCCGGGTCTCGTCGTCCTACGCCCCGATGGGCGCCGGCGTGGTGACCGACGGCGGCTACCTGGTCAACGGCGCGTGGAACTGGTCCTCGGGTTGCGACCACGCCACGTGGGCCTTCCTCGGTGGTCCGGTGATCAAGGACGGCCGTCCGGTCGACTTCGGCAGCTTCCTGATCCCGCGCAGCGAGTACCGCATCGACGACGTGTGGCATGTCGTCGGCTTGCGTGGCACCGGCAGCAACACCGTCGTCGTCAAGGACGTCTTCGTGCCCCGGCACCGCTTCCTGTCCTACCGGGCGATGAACGACGGCACCGCGGGCGGATACGAGACCAACACGGCGCCGGTCTACAAGATGCCTTGGGGCACAATGCATCCCACCACCATCTCCGCGCCGATCGTCGGCATGGCCTACGGGGCCTACGACGCGCACGTCGAGCACCAGGGCAAGCGGGTGCGCGCGGCGTTCGCCGGCGAGAAGGCCAAGGACGACCCGTTCGCCAAGGTCCGCATCGCGGAGGCGGCCAGCGACATCGACGCGGCGTGGCGCCAGCTGAGCGGCAACGTCGCCGACGAGTACGCACTGCT
>DASTKA010000279.1:0-3591 GCA_035716165.1 Mycobacterium sp.
CCGGCCAGGGTGACGGGCCGCAACGTTTCCTCGGAGGACAAGGCGCCCTACGATCCCGAGCGCGCCGACCACGCGGTCGACACGCACGTCGCCGACTTCGTCGACGTGGTCCGCAACCGGCTGCTCTCGGAATCCGAGCGCATCGGGCGACCCGCCCATGTGGTCGCCGCCTTCGACACCGAGCTGTTCGGCCACTGGTGGTACGAGGGCCCGACATGGCTGGAGCGGGTGCTGCGGGCCCTGCCCGAGGCGGGCGTTCGGGTCGGGACGCTGACCGACGCCATCGCCGACGGATTCGTCGGGAACCCGGTGGCCCTGCCACCCAGCTCGTGGGGATCGGGAAAGGACTGGCAGGTGTGGGCGGGCGACCAGGTCGCCGATCTGGTCGCGCTCAACGGCGAAGTGGTCGACATGGCCCTGAGCACCGTCGACAAGGCGCTCTCCCAGACCGCGTCCCTGGACGGGCCCACCCCCCGCGACCACGTCGCCGATCAGATCCTCCGCGAAACGCTGCTCACCGTCTCCAGCGACTGGCCATTCATGGTCAGCAAGGATTCGGCCGCCGACTACGCCCGCTACCGCGCCCACCTGCACGCGCACGCCACCCGCGAAATCGCCGACGCGCTGGCTTCTGGGCGGCGCGACACCGCGCAGCGGCTGGCGGAGGGATGGAACCGCGCCGACGGCCTCTTCGGCGCCCTCGATGCCCGCAGGCTGCCCCGATGAGGCGGGCCGCGGCGTGAAAATCCTGATGGTGTCGTGGGAATACCCGCCGGTGGTGATCGGCGGCCTCGGCCGGCACGTGCACCATCTGTCGACCGCGCTGGCCGCCGCCGGTCACGACGTCGTCGTGCTGTCGCGGCGCCCCACCGGAACCGACCCACGCAGCCATCCGTCCTCCGACCACATCAGCGAGGGCGTCCGGGTGATCGCGGCCGCTCAGGACCCGCACGAATTCGGCTTCGGCACGGACATGATGGCGTGGACGCTGGCGATGGGGCATTCCATGATCCGCGCCGGTCTGCCCCTGACGAAGCCGGGCACCAGTCGCGCCTGGCGGCCCGACGTCGTGCACGCCCACGACTGGCTGGTGGCCCACCCGGCGATCGCGCTCGCCCAATTCTACGATGCGCCAATGGTTTCCACGATCCACGCCACCGAGGCCGGCCGGCATTCCGGCTGGGTCAGCGGTGCGATCAGCCGTCAGGTGCACGCGCTCGAGTCGTGGCTGGTACGGGAATCCGACTCGCTGATCACGTGTTCGGCGTCGATGGCCGACGAGATCACCGAGCTGTTCGGTCCCGGCCTGGCCGAGATCACGGTGATCTGCAACGGGATCGAGACCGCCCGGTGGCCCTTCGCGGCGCGCCGGCCGCGCAGCGGGCCGGCCGAGTTGCTCTATCTGGGGCGGCTGGAATACGAGAAGGGTGTGCACGACGCCATCGCCGCGCTGCCGCGGATCAGGCGCACCCATCCGGGTACCACACTGACCATCGCCGGCGAGGGAACCCAGCAGGGCTGGCTCATCGAGCAAGCCCGTAAACACCGGGTGCTCAAGGCGATCCGGTTCGTCGGGCACCTCGAACACGCGGAGCTGCTGGCCGTCCTGCATCGCGCCGACGCCGCGGTGCTGCCCAGTCACTACGAGCCGTTCGGGATCGTGGCGCTGGAGGCGGCGGCGGCCGGCACTCCCCTGGTGACCTCCGACATCGGCGGCCTGGGGGAGGCGGTGATCAACGGCCAGACCGGCGTGTCGTGCCCGCCTCGCGACGTGGCCCGGCTGGCCGCCGCGGTGCGCAGCGTGCTCGACGACCCGCAGGCCGCGCAGCAGCGCGCCCACGCCGCCCGCGAACGACTCACGTCTGATTTCGATTGGGGCACAGTGGCCGACAAGACCGCCCAGGTGTATCTGTCGGCCAAGCGCGGAGTCCGCCAGCCGCAGGCCCGGCTGCCCATCGTCGAACACGCCTTGCCGAACCGGTAGGGGCTAACGTTTCAGGGATGGGGCTGGACTATTCGAGCGTCGTGGACGCTCCGATAACCGAAGTTTTCGATTGGTACGCCAGGCCGGGGGCTTTCGGCCGGCTGTCCCCGCCGTGGCAGCCGATGCGCCTGGTCACCGAGGCCGCCTCGCTCAGGGACGGACGGGCCACGCTGGCGCTGCCCGGGGGTCTGCGCTGGGTCGCCGTCCATCAGCCCGACGGTTATGATCCGCCGCGGCGATTCGTCGACACCATCGGCGGCGACGGCCTGGCAGCGCTACCGGCTCGAATCGCCGTGCGCTGGCGCCACATTCACGAGTTCGAAGATCTCGGCGGCAACCGCACCAGGGTGATCGACCGGGTCGAAACGCCGGTGCCTGCAGCACTGCTGCGGCCCATGTTCGACTACCGGCACCGGCAGCTGGCCGACGACCTGGCCGCCCACCGGCTGGCCGCCGAGAACGGCCTACGGCCTCTGACAATCGCCGTCACCGGATCGTCGGGACTGGTCGGCTCGGCATTGACCGCCTTCCTGAGCACCGGTGGGCATCGGGTGATCCAGCTGGTCCGGCGCTCCGCGCGCGGCGACGACGAGCGACGGTGGAACCCCGACGATCCCGACCCGGGGCTGTTCGACGGGATCGACGCCGTGGTCCACCTGGCGGGGGCCTCGATCGCGGGCCGGTTCACCGACAAACACCGGCGGGCCATCCGGGACAGCAGGATTGGGCCGACCCGGCGGCTGGCCGAACTGCTGGGCCGCAGCGAGCCCCGGCCCGGTGTGCTGATCTCGGCGTCGGCCATCGGCTACTACGGATACGACCGGGGCGATGAAAGTCTCACCGAGGACAGCGGTCGCGGCGACGGTTTTCTGGCCGACGTGGTGGCCGACTGGGAGGAAGCGACCACGCCCGCGGAGCAGGCCGGGGTGCGGGTGGTGCGGGTGCGCACCGGCATCGTGCAATCGCCCGCGGGCGGCACGTTGAAGCTGATGCGGCCGCTGTTCAGCGCCGGGCTGGGTGGCCGGCTTGGCGACGGCCGACAATGGCTGTCCTGGATCGGGATCGACGATCTGGTGGACGTCTACCACCGTGCCCTGTGGGACTCCACGCTGTCCGGGCCGGTGAATGCCGTTGCCCCGCAACCGGTTCGCAACAGCGAGTACACCGCCACCCTGGCGGCGGTGTTGCACCGGCCGGCGGTGTTGCCGGTGCCGTCGCTGGGTCCGCGGCTGCTGCTGGGCGGACAGGGCGCCCGCGAGCTGGCGTGCGCGAGCCAGCGGGTGGCGCCCGCCAAACTCGCCGCCGCCGCGCATCGGTTCCGGCAGCCGGACCTCGATCAGGCGTTACGGCATCTGTTGGGGCGCAACGGCTGACGATCCGCTTGGACACCGGCTACCTCCTGTGAAACGAGCCGCTACTCTTCGGCATCTCTGCCCTCACGGCTGTGCTGATAGGCGCGGGCGCGCAGGTCGGCGAGCCACCTGGGGTGCAGGCTCAAGCCGGGCGCCGTGTTGAGGACGGGGTCGAACGACACGTCATGGTCGCGCTCGGGATCGACGGCGGTGGTCAGGGTGATATGGCCCAGCGGCGTGAAATCACCTCTGCCG
>DASTKA010000280.1:0-3345 GCA_035716165.1 Mycobacterium sp.
GACCAGCACGAGACCGCCCAACCGCAGGCCGAGCCCGGCGGTGACGCCCCAACCCGCGCCTTCGCCGGATTCCGTACCGAACGCCGCGTCCCCGGCCACGAGCGCCAGCCCGCCGCGCCGCCCAAGCCGGCCGGAATGCCGCTTTGGGACTCCACGCCGGTGACCGGCATCCCCCGCGTCGACCCCACCGCCTACGGCGCCTACTACACCGGCCCCGACGCGCCGCCCACCCAGGTCAAGGGCGCGCCGCAGGGTCCGGAGCACCTGCCGCACACGCCGTATCCCGAGCTGTCGACCGGCATGTTGTTGCGGCCGGTCGCCCCACCGCCGTCCGACGGATGGCGCCTGCTGCTGTTCAAGATGTCGGGCGGGCTGATCAACCTGGGCGAGAGCCCGCGGGCCACCCGGCACAACAACCTGGTCGCCCAGGTGAACCGGCCGCTGCGAGGCTCGTACCGGGTGGCGTTCCTGTCGTTGAAGGGCGGGGTCGGCAAGACCACGATCGCCGCGACGCTGGGCGCCACCTTCGCCTCCATCCGCGGTGACCGGGTGGTTGCCGTGGATGCCAATCCCGACCACGGCACGCTGAGCCAGAAGATCCCGCTGGAGACGGCGGCGACCGTGCGCCAGCTGCTGCACGACGCCGGGGCCGTCGAGCGTTACAGCGAGGTGCGTCGCTACACCTCCAAGGGACCCAGCGGTCTCGAGGTGCTGGCGTCCGAAACGGATCCCGGCATATCGGAAGCGTTCAGCGCCCAGGACTACGAGCGGGTCCTGGACATCCTGGAACGGTTCTACGGCCTGGTGCTCACCGACTGCGGGCCCGGACTGCTGCACTCGGTGATGAACCCGGTGCTGGAGAAGGCGGACGCCCTCATCGTGGTCAGCTCGGCGTCCATCGACGGCGCGCGCAGCGCCTCGGCGACGCTCGACTGGCTGGATGCTCACGGGCACGAGCACCTGGTCCGCAATTCCATCGCGGTCATCAACGGGGTGAAGCCGCGACCCGGCAAGGTCGACATGAACAAGGTGATCGACCACTTCTCCCGGCGCTGCCGCGCGGTTCAGCTGGTGCCGTTCGACCCGCACCTCGAAGAGGGTGCCGAGATCGATCTGGACCGCCTACGGCGCGGGACGCGCGAGGCGCTCACCGAGCTGGCCGCCATCGTCGCCGACGGATTCCCCGGCGACCAGCACAACCCGGGAGTGCTCGGCTGACACAGCGGCGGTCGCAAGCGCGGCGAAGCCGGGCGCAGCGGGCCGCCGCCATCGAGTAGCGCGGGTTAATTGTCGCCGTGGCCCAACCGCCGCAGGAAATCCGGGTCGTCGTCGGGCCCGATGACGCGCGTCTTCGGCCGGTGGGCCTGCGACCGCGCCGCACGCCAGCCAACGTAGATCAGCGTCCCCAAAATCACGACGAGCAGCAGGTAGAGCACGCAACACCTCCTTGGGGCGAATATACCCGCGCCGTAGGCTCAACCTGTGTCACAAGAAGCGAGCGACGACAGCACCGGGAGCGCGGGAGACCACGCCGCGAACGAGGGCTCGGCACGAGGCGCCGGGAGCCGCGTCGTCCTTCACGTGTCGGTGTACATGGCGGCGCGGTTGCTGCTGGCGGTCGTGCTCACCGGGGTGATCTACGGTGTCGCGCGCGTGGCGGGAATCACGCAATTCCCCATCGTGGTGGCGGTGCTGTTCGCCCTGATCATCGCGATGCCACTGGGCATCTGGGTGTTCGCCCCGCTGCGCCGACGCGCCACGGCCGCACTCGCGGTCGCGGGGGAACGACGCCGCCGGGAGCGTGAGTTGCTCCAGGCCCGACTGCACGGGGATGCCACCCCCGGCGAGCGCGACGACCAGGAATCAGGGCGCGGTTAGCCGTTCGGCAGCCGCACGACCTGTGCGGCATAGCTCAGGCCGGCGCCGTAACCGAGCAGCAGGGCCAGGTCGCCGCCCTTGGCCGCCCCGGTCGCCAGCAGTTCTGCCATCGCCAGGGGGATGGACGCCGCCGAGGTGTTTCCGGTGTGCTCGATGTCGTTGGCGATCACCGCGTCCGGCCGCAGCTCGAGGCTCTTCGCCAAGACCTCGTTGATCCGGCTGTTGGCCTGATGCGGCAGGAACACGTCGATCTCGTCGGGCCGGATTCCCGCCGCGTCCATGGCCTCGCGGCCTACCTTGCCCATCTCGAACGCCGCCCACCGGAACACCGCGCTGCCTTCGAGCCGCAAGTACGGGCGCTCGCCCGTCGGGTTCTCGGTGTAGTCGATCCAATCGATGTCCTGGCGGATGGCGGTGGCCTGTGCGCCGTCGCTGCCCCAGATGGTTGGCCCGATGCCCTGGTCGGGCGTCTCGCCCACCACCACTCCGGCCGCGCCGTCGGCAAAGATGAAGCAGTTGCTGCGATCGTTCATGTCCACGGTGGGAGACAGCTTCTCCGAGCCGAGCACCAGCACCTTGGCGGCGGTCCCGCCGCGGACCATGTCGGCCGCCACACCGAGCGCGTAGCCGAAACCGGCGCAGCCGGCCGAGATGTCGAACGCGGGGACACCGCCGGCGCCCAGCGCCGTGGCGACCGCCGGCGCGCACGCTGGCGTCTGCAGGAAATGGGTGCTGGTGGCGACGATGACGCAATCGATGTCGGACGGCTCGAGGGAAGCCTTGGCAATCGCCTCCTGCCCTGCCGCCGTTGCCATGGAAGCAGCGGATTCGTCGCGTCTGGCGAATCGGCGCGTCTTGATTCCGGTTCGCGAATAGATCCACTCGTCGGACGAGTCGATGTTCTCGCAGAGCTCCTCGTTGGTGACCACCCGCTCCGGGCGGTAGGACCCGACGCTGAGCAAGCCGGTGTTCGTGGGCCCGCCGGTCGCGGCAATCGGCTTCATCGCGGTCCCTTCGCTATCGCCCGCACCCCAGATAGACCCTACGTCCCCAGTGCCAGCGCCGCGGCCACCACTATCGCCCACACCACCATCGCCAGCCCGGTGTCGCGCAGCACCGGGATCAGATCCGGCCCGCCGCGGCCGGATCGCACCGGGGCCGCCGCGCGCACGGCCAGCGGCGCGGCCACCAATCCCGCGGCGCACCACGGCGTGGCCAACATGAGCACCAGGGTCAGCACGCCGGCGGTCCCCAGCAGCGCCTGATACAGGATCCGGGTGCGGGCATCGCCGAGCCGCACCGCCAGGGTGACCTTTCCCGATCGCGCATCTGTGGGGATGTCCCGCAGGTTGTTGGCCACCAGCACCGAAGAGGACAACGCCCCGATCGAGACCGCCAGCACCAGGCCCACCCAGTCCACCCGCAGCGCCTGGGTGTACTGGGTGCCCAGCACGGCGACGAGCCCGA
>DASTKA010000281.1:0-4641 GCA_035716165.1 Mycobacterium sp.
GACTGAACCGTCAGGTCAACGACATCATCGATGCGGTGGACGGATTGAACCGGTTTTCGACGACCCTGGCGCACGACAAGGACAACCTGGGCCGGGCGCTGGACACGCTGCCCGAGGCGGTTCACGTGCTCAACAAGAACCGCGACCACATCGTCGAGGCGTTCAGCGCGCTGCACAGACTGGCGAACGTCACCTCGAATATCCTGGCAAAGACCAAGGTGGACTTCGCCGCCGACTTGAAGGACCTGTATTCGGTGGTCAAGACGCTCAATGACAACCGGAAGAACTTCGTCACCTCGCTGCAGTTGCTCCTGACGTTCCCGTTCCCCAACTTCGGTATCAAGCAGGCGGTGCGGGGTGACTACCTCAACGTGTTCACCACCTTCGACCTCACCCTGCGCCGGCTCGGTGAAACGTTCTTCACCACGGCGTATTTCGACCCGAACATGGCCCACATGAACGAGATCCTCAACCCGCCGGACTTCTTGACCGGCGAAATGGCCAACCTGTCCGGACAGGCCGCCGATCCGTTCAAGATTCCGCCCGGCACGGCTTCAGGGCAGTAAGGGGCGGGCACAGATGCATGACAGGCTGACCAAGATCCAGCTGGCGATTTTCGCTGTGATCACGGCCATCACCCTCACCGTGATGGCGATCTTCTACCTGCGGCTGCCCGCGACGTTCGGCCTCGGAACCTACGGCGTCAGTGCCGATTTCGTCGCCGGCGGTGGTCTGTACAAGAACGCCAACGTCACCTACCGCGGCGTTGCCGTCGGCCGTGTCGAGTCGATAGGTCTGAGCCCCACCGGCGTCATCGCCGACATGCGGCTGAACAGTGGGACCGCCATCCCGTCGAACGTCACCGCCACGGTCAAAAGCGTGTCGGCCGTCGGCGAGCAGTACATCAACCTGGTACCGCCGAGCTCACCGGCGTCGAACAAGTTGAGCAACGGATCTCGCATCGAGCGGAAGAACACCCGGATCGGCCAGGACGTCGCCGATCTGTTGAAGCGCTCGGAGACCTTGGTCAACAGCCTGGGCGATACCCGCTTGCGTGAGCTGCTGCACGAGACGTTCATCGCGGCCAACGGCTCGGGCCCCGAGCTGGCCCGGCTCTTCGAGTCCGCCCGGCTGCTGGTGGACGAGGCCAACGCCAACTATCCGCAAGTCTCGCAGTTGATCGATCAGGCCGGCCCGTTCCTGCAGGCGCAGATTCGCGCCGGCGGTGACATCAAGTCGCTATCCGACGGGCTGGCACGGTTCACCTCAGAGGTCCGTCAGGCCGACCCGCAGCTTCGCGACACCCTGGCGACCGCTCCCGGGGCCACCGACGAGGCCAGCACCGCGTTCTCCGGCATTCGGCCCTCTTTCCCGACCCTGGCCGCGAGTCTGGCCAACCTCGGCCGGGTCGGCGTGATCTACCACAAGTCGATCGAGCAGCTGTTGGTCGTGTTGCCCGCGCTGTTCGCCGCCATCACCACGGCTGCCGGCGGCACGCCCCAGGACGAGGGCGCCAAGCTGGACTTCAAGCTCGACCTCAACGACCCGCCGCCCTGCGCGGTCGGCTTCTTGCCCCCGCCGTTGATGCGTACACCGGCCGACGAGACGGTGCGTGAGCTGCCGCGGGACATGTACTGCAAGACCGCGCAAAACGATCCCAGTACCGTGCGCGGCGCCCGCAACTATCCGTGCCAGGAATTCCCCGGCAAACGGGCGCCCACGATTCAGCTGTGTCGCGACCCGAAGGGCTACGTGCCGGTCGGTCGCAACCCGTGGCGCGGTCCGCCGGTGCCCTATGACACCCCGGTCACCAACGGCCTGAACGTGTTGCCGCCCAACAAGTTCCCGTATATCCCGCCCGGCGCTGAACCCGATCCGGGGACAGCCATCGTCGGGCCCCCGCCGCCGGGCGTGGTGCCCGGGCCAGGGCCGTTGCCGAACAAGCAGCCGGCCTTCGATCCGCCGCCTCCCAACGACAACGGGCCGCCGCCGCCGTTCACGTCGTGGCAGCCGCCGGGGGTACCGCCGGTGCCGCCCCAGCTCCCGTACCCGAAGTGGCTGCCGCCACCGCCGCCGCCGGAGGGCATCAACCCGCCGCCGGCCGGACCGGGACCGGAGAAGCCATGGGGTCCGCCGCCCGGAGGGCAGCCGCAGGCCAGCGGCCCGGCCTACGCCACCTACGACGAGAAGACCGGCGCGTTTGTCGATCCGGCCGGTGGCACTGGTATCTTCGCGGCCGGCGCCTCTGGCACCTCCGGCGCCGAGAACTGGGTGGACCTCATGCTTGATCCAAGGCCGATGTAATGGACCCTGCCGTGGCAGACAAACCAACAACCACGCCGCGTGCTCGTCGGCGAGCCTCGCGCGCGGCGGGTCCGGCCAACGGCGAGTCGACCCAAGACGTCACGCTGCAGACCGACGTTCCGACTCCGCCGAAGCCGCCGGCGAAACCGTTCAGGGCGCTCAAGCCCATCAAGCCGCCGCCGCGGCGGCGGCCGCACCGCGCCCGGGTCGCGTGGATCTCGTTCGCGGCGGCCCTGTTGGCGGTCGGTGCGCTGACCGCTTGCGTGGCAGCGCTGATCGTGCAGCAGCGCCACGCCACCGCGGCGCAGGCGCGCGACCAGCGTTTCGTCGACACCGCCACACAGACGGTGGTGAACATGTTCAGCTACAAGCCGGACAACATCGACGAAAGCGTCAACCGCTTCGTCAACGGCACCAGCGGTCCGCTGCGCGGCATGCTCGGCGCCAACAACAACGTCGAAAACCTCAAGGGCCTGTTCCGTTCCACCAACGCGACGTCGGAAGCCGTGATCAACGGCGCCGCGCTGGAAGGCGTTGACGCCGTAACGGATAACGCGTCGGTGTTGGTGTCGGTGCGTGTCACGGTCGCCGACATCGACGGGGTCAACAAGCCGTCCATGCCATATCGCTTGCGCGTCATCGTCCATGAAGACGACGCCGGGAAGATGACCGGCTACGACCTGAAATATCCCGACGGGGGTAATTGATGCGATGGCGGCGATGGCTGCTGGTCGTCGCGGGTTTCCTCTTGGCCGTGGCGTTCGTCGGGCTGTCCGCGGTGGCCGGCTGGATGTACTGGGACAGGGTGCAGACCCGGGGCGAGCAGGCGGCGCGGGCGGTATTGCCCGGGTTGGCGGCTAAGGAGATTCCCGAGGTCTTCGCCTACGACTACCAAACCGTCGAGCGGAGCCTGTCGGCGGCGTATCCGCTGTTGACGCCGGACTACCGCGCGGAGTTTCAGAAGAGCGCCAACAACCAGATCATCCCCGAGGCCAAGAAGCGCGAAGTCGTGGTGCAGGCCAATGTCGTTGGTGTGGGGGTGATGTCGGCCAAACGGGAATCGGCATCGGTGATGGTCTTCATGAACCGCACCGTGACCGACAAGTCACGGCAGCCGCTGTATGACGGCAGCCGGTTGCGGGTGGACTTCAAGAAGATCGGCAAGCAGTGGCTGATCGCCTACATCACGCCGATTTAGCCGTGCCGGCCATCGACCGGCCTCAGTAACACATCGCAATGCCGTTGCAGTACAACGGGTAACGATTGATCGGGCTGGGCGGCGGCCCGGTCAGCGCCAATGAGAACGGCTGCTTCTTCATCTCCGGCTGCAACCCGCATTCGGCACCGTGCAGGATGGTGTGGGTGCCGCTCATCGTCTCGTCGCTGAACGCGAAGGTTTCCGACGTCGGTGCGGTGCCACCGCCGGGACATGCCACACCATTGGCCTTGTCGACCTTGAAAGTCCATAGCATGCTGGACATCCGGGCCCGGCCGCTGAAGTTCTGCAATTTGTCTGCGGCGCTGATCTGTTCGGGTGTCGCACTCACAATGTTCAGGGCGCAGTTCATCGCGAAAACGATCGGATCCGAGTAGTCGTTCATGTTCCGGGTTCCGGACGGCTGATCACACAGCGCCGATATGGTCCAGGTGACCCCGGACACGCCCGCCTCGTTGAAGCTGTAGGTACCGTCCGCCGGTGGACCGACCGCCTTGGCCGGCTGACCGGATTGCAGCGCCACTCCCACCGCGACGGCCGTGAAGATGCCGGCGCCCGCTGCCATCCCGTGCCGGAGCTTCATGTGGTGCCCCTCCTTCGCGTGCGACGCTGCACCTGAGTATCACAGCGTTTGGGCGCCAGCACCATGGTGTTTCGCGAATGCGAGCTAATCGGATTCACGCGGTCGCGATTCGGCGAGCGCATCGAGGAACGACCTCGCCCAGCGGTCGACGTCGTGAGCGAGCACCTGGCGGCGCAGCGACCGCATCCGGCGGCGCCCGTCTTCGGGGGATTGGTTGAGCGCGGCCTCGATCGAATCCTTGACGCCTTCGAGGTCGTGCGGATTGACCAGATACGCCTGCCGGAGTTCGGCGCTGGCACCGGTGAATTCGGACAGCACGAGGGCGCCGCCGAGATCGCTGCGGCAGGCGACATACTCCTTGGCCACCAGATTCATCCCATCACGCAGCGGGGTGACCAGCATGACGTCGGCGGCCACAAAGTACGCGATGAGTTCGTCGCGCGGAACCGGCCGGTGCAGGTAGTGCACCACCGGATGTCCGACTTCGGCGTACTCGCCGTTGATGTGGCCGACCTGGCGTTCGATGTCGTTGCGCAGC
>DASTKA010000282.1:0-6466 GCA_035716165.1 Mycobacterium sp.
TCGTCGGACTTGGCCCGCACCAGCGCGATGACCTTGCCGTCGACCATGTCCATCCGCTCGAGCCAGTCCAGTGCCAGGTAGCGGCCCAGGAATCCGGTCGCGCCGGTCAACAGCACCGTGCGCACCTCGGTCGCCGGCTTCGGCAGGCTCGGTGCGCCGGCCAGGATGGCCTCGTCGAGGAACTTGTCCAGCGTCAGATCGCCGGCGCGCACCGTGGTGGCGCCGCGTCCATGCACGGCGGCGAAAGTCGGTCGCTTGGAGCCCTGCCGCTCGGTCTCGATGTAGTTGGCGATGGCCGCCAGGTCGTTGGCCGGGCTGACGATGACCCCAACCGGGACGTCGACGTCGAAGATCTCGCGCAACAGGTTGCCGAATGTCAACGCGGACAGGGAGTCTCCGCCCAGATCGGTGAAGTGGGCGTCCGGCGACAGGTCGCTGGTCGCGGCGCCCAGCATGGCGACCGCGGCCCGGCTCACCGTCTGGAGCACCGGCGCCTCGGCGCCGCTGCGACGCAGGTCGGCCAACTCGTTGGCCTGTCCCGCGGCCAGGTCGGCGTAGATCTGCTCGAGCCGTTCCCCGTAGTGCTGCTTCAGCTTTGGCCACGCCAGCTTGCGAATCCCGGTCAGCAGACCGTTTTCCAGCGTGAACGGGGTGGTCTCGATGATGAAGTCGCGCGGCACCTCGTAGGACTGCAGGTTCGCCTCCCTGGCGACCTTCTGCAGCGAGTCGGCGATCTTCGGCTTGAGCGACTCGATGTCGTTGTCCGCCAAGGCCTCTTCGGTCGGCACCACGACGGCCAGCAGGTAGGGCTGAGAGCTGTTGCCGTAGACGTAGATCTGGCGGATCAGCGGGCTGTTGCCGAACACCGCCTCCAGCTTGGCCAGCGTCACGAACTCGCCCTGCGCGAGCTTCAACACGTTGTTGCGGCGGTCGACGTACACCAGCCGGTCGGGAGCGGTCTCGGCGAACACGTCACCGGTGCGGTAGTAACCGTCGTCGTCGAACACGTTGGCGGTGGTCTCGGCCCGCTTGTAGTAGCCGGGGAACATGTTCTCGGTCCGCAGCAACAGCTCACCGCGCGGATGCGGCCGGTCGGTGTTGAAGTAGCCCAGGTCCGGAACGTCGACCAGCTTGTAGTCGATCACCGGCGGGCGCTGAATCTCCCCGTCGAACAACACCATTCCGGCCTCGGTCGAGCCGTAGCCGTCCATCAGGTGCATCTGCAGCAGCGACTCGGCCCACTTCTTCAGCTCCGGCGAGATGGGTGCGGAACCCGTCATCGCGAAGATGAACCGCCCGCCCAGCAGGTACTGGCGCTGTTCGTCCAAAACCTCGGCCCCGACCGCCTCGCGGTCACCGCCGTCGGCCAGCCGACGCTCGACCTGGCGCTGGAATTCACCGAACAGCGTCTCCCAGATGCGGGGGACGAAGTTCAGTTCGGTGGGCCGCACCAACTCGAGGTCCTCGAGCAGGGTGGACAGGTCGCTGCGGGCCGCGAAGCAGGCGGTGCCGCCATTGCCCAAGGTGCCGTAGAGGATTCCGCGTCCCATGACGTGACTCATCGGCATGAAGTTGAGGGTGATCGACGCGGCGCTCTCGCCGAACCAGTTCTTGCTGCCGCGGCGCCACATCTTGCCGACATTGCTCTGCGGGTACATCGCGCCCTTGGGCGCCCCGGTGCTTCCGGAGGTGTAGATCAGCAGCGCCAGCGAGTCCTCGTCGGTCTCCTGCTCGGCGAGGGGCGGCAGGTCCTTGCCGCGCCGCAGCACGTCTGCGAGCGCCTCGACCACCACGCCGGTGCCGGCCAGCCCGGCCACGGCGCTGTCCACGGCCTCGCGCTGGTCGTCGACTTCCGGGTGGTAGTCGAACACGACGAGCTTGCCGGGCACGTGGTCGCCGGCCAGGATCAGCTCCACGGCGTCGGGCAACTGGTTCACGCTCGAGGCGATCAGGCTGGGCTCGGTCTCGGCCACGATCGGCTGCAGCGACGCGATCGCCGCGCTGGTCTGCAGCGGCACCGAGACGGCCCCGATGGTGCCCAGCGCCATGTCGATGGTGGCGTAGTCGACGCTGTTGAACCCGAGCACGCAGACACGGTCGCCGGCGCTCAACGAGTCGCTGGCCCAGGCGCGCCCGAGGGCCGAAACCCGTTCGCCCAGTTCGCCATACGTGACGGTCTCGAAGCGGGGGAGCGGCGCGGCCGACGTCCGTCCCGTCTTGGCGTCCTTGACGAACTCCACCACGCGCTGCGCCAGTGCCGGCCGGTCCGCGTAGCCGTCGAGCACGGTCCGGATGATCTGCGGCAGCCGCAGACCGGGCTGTTCGAGGGCGGCGGTGATCGCCGGGTCCGGTCGGGCGGCGGCGAATTGGGGGTCGTTGGCAACGAGTTCTTCGACGCGACGGTCGAGTTGTTCGTCGTGCATGGCAGTCGACATAAACAGATCCCTTGCAAATGAAAGATAGCGAGTCAAATTGCGCTGTCCGCGCTGACAGATAGAACGTTAGCTAAAGTAACGGTATTCCACCATGATTCGGCCTTTACGAAAGTTGTGAGATTGCGCACGGAGGGGCTGGAGCTGCCCCGGGCTCACAGGTCGCGCAACAGTCCGCCGAGGATGTCGATGCCTTCGGCCAAAAGCTCGTCGCTGATGGGCAGCGGCGGCAGCAGCCGGATGATGTTGCCGTACATGCCGCACGTCAGGACGATCACCCCGGCCGCGGCGGCCGCGACGGACAACTTCTGGGCCAATTCCTTGTCGGGCTCCGCGGTCCCCGACTTCACCAATTCGATGGCGATCATGGCGCCCCGACCGCGCACGTCGCCAATCCTGTCGTCGCCGGCCTGCAGACGCAGCAGTGGTTCGGTGATCAGGCGTTCCAACTGCCGCGCGCGCTCGATCAAACCGTCGTTCTCGATCGTCTCGATGGTGGCCAACGCTGCCGCGCAAGCCAGAGGATTTCCGCCGAAGGTGCCGCCCAAACCGCCGACATGCGGCGCATCCATGATCTGCGCCCGTCCGGTGACCGCCGACAGTGGCAGTCCATCGGCGATGGCCTTGGCGGTGCAGATCAGGTCGGGCTCGATGCCCTCGTGCTCACACGCGAACATCGCGCCCGAGCGCGCGAACCCGGTCTGCACCTCGTCGGCGATGAACACCACGTCGTTCTTTCGGCACCAGTCGAGCAGGGTGGGCAGGAATCCCTCGGCCGGAACGATGAACCCGCCCTCACCCTGGATCGGCTCGATGACGAGGGCGGCCAGGCTGTCGGCGCCGATCTGGCTGTCGATGACGTTGATGGTGCGCGCGGCGGCCTTTTCGCCGTCCGTGGCCATTTCCTTGTCGACCAGCCCGTCCCGATAGGGGTAGGACAGCGGCGCCCGGTAGACCTCCGGCGCGAACGGGCCGAAGCCGTCCTTGTACGGCATCGACTTGGCGGTCAGCGCCATCGTCAGGTTGGTGCGGCCGTGGTAGGCGTGGTTGAAGGCCACCACGGCGGGCTTGCGCGTGTACGCGCGCGCGACCTTGACGGCGTTCTCGACCGCCTCGGCGCCCGAGTTGAACAGCACCGACCGCTTTTCGCCGTTGCCGGGGGTGATTCGGTTGAGCGTTTCGGCGACGGCGACGTAGGACTCGTACGGCGTCACCATGAAGCAGGTGTGGGTGAACTCGGCGACCTGCGCGCGCACCGCTTCGACCACCCGAGGTGACGAGTTGCCGATCGTCGTCACCGCGATACCGGATCCCAGGTCGATCAACCGGTTGCCGTCGACGTCCTCGATGATGCCGCCGCCGGCGCGCGCCACGAAAACCGGCACCGACACGTTCACGGCGTGCGACACCGCCGCCGCCCGGCGCTTGCTCAGTTCCAGCGATGCCGGACCGGGAATCTCGGTGACCAGTTGGCGGGTCTGCTCGAGGCTGGCCACCACATAACTCCTCCCCGCGCCGCGCGTATCACGTCGCATCAAAAGCCTATCGAGCTTGACCCCGGCGGGCACTCCGCGCACCGTGGCGGTCGAACGCGACCCGCGGCCTGCCAGACTGGACGGGCACACTGGACCGTTACGAGGTGCGCGACGCTCGAGTCCCACCGGCACCTACCCCTGGTAATGCCCCGTAATGCCCAGAATATTTACGAAAGAAAGACAGGCGCATCCATGCAGAGTCTGATCCTGTTCCTCCCGTTCCTGCTCATCATGGGCGGGTTCATGTATTTGGCATCGCGCCGTCAGAAGCGCGCGATGCAGGCCACCATCGACCTGCATGAGTCATTGCGCCCGGGCGACCGGGTGCACACCACGTCGGGTCTGCAGGCCACCGTCGTCGCGATCACCGACGACACCGTCGACCTGGAGATCGCACCCGGGGTCGTGACGACGTGGATGAAGCTGGCGATCCGCGACCGGATCCTGCCCGATGACGGCGAGGACCTGACCGACGGCGACTCCGCCGACGAGGGCTCGATCACCGAAGATTCCTGACGGGATTTCCCGCCAATCGCTCATCTGGCAGACCGCTTGCGCAACGGGCAAGTGAGGGCCACGTAGGCTCTGTCCGGGGTAAGTAACCGATATTCGAGGAGATAGAAGGAACGTGGCATCGTCTTCGGCGCCGGTGCACCCTGCCCGCTACCTGTCGGTCTTCCTGTTATTGCTCGTCGGTGTCTACCTGCTGGTGTTCCTCACCGGGGACAAGCGAGCCGCTCCCAAGCTCGGCATCGACCTGCAGGGCGGCACCCGCGTCACGCTGACGGCGCGCACCCCGGACGGATCGAAGCCCAGCCGTGAGGCGTTGGCGCAGGCCCAGCAGATCATCGGTGCCCGGGTCAACGGACTCGGCGTCTCCGGTTCGGAGGTGGTGGTCGACGGCGACAACCTGATCATCACGGTCCCCGGCAACGACGGCAACCAGGCCCGCAACCTGGGCCAGACCGCCCGGCTCTACATCCGGCCGGTGCTCAACTCCATGCCGGCCCAGAGCGCCGAGCCGAAGCCGCCGGCACGCCAGCCCGCTCCCGCTCAGCCCGCGCCGGGTCAGCCGGCTCCTGGTCAGCCCGCGCCGGGTCAACCCGCCCCCGGTCAGCCTGCGCCCGAGCAGCCCGCCCCCGGTCAGCCTGCGCCTGGCGCCCAGCCGGGCGCCCAGCCCCGGCCGTATCCGCAGGACCCGCCGCCGACGCCCAGCCCGGCACCAGCGCCGGCTCCCGCGCCAGCGCCGGTTCCCGCTCCCGCGCCAGCGCCGGCTCCCGCTCCCGGGGCGCCGGCCGGCGAACAGCCCGCGCCGCCCGGCGAACAGCCCGCGCCGCCCGATCCGCGCAAGGAACTCGCCGACCGCATCGCCGATGAGAAGAAGTGGCGGCAGAGCACGCGGCAGGGCATTCAATACCTCGCCCTGCAGTTCCAGGCGACGCGCTGCGACAAAGAAGACATCCTGGCCGGCAACGACGATCCGGCCCAGCCGTTGGTCACCTGCTCCACCGACCACAAGGTCGCCTACCTGCTGGGGCCGTCCATCATCAGCGGTGACCAGATTCAGGACGCCAGCGCCAGCCAGAATCCGCGCGGCATCGGCTACGTCGTCGATCTGCAGTTCAAGCCCGCCGCGGCGAACACCTGGGCTGACTTCACCGCCGCCCACATCGGCACCCAGACCGCGTTCACCCTGGACTCCCAGGTGGTCAGCGCGCCCATGATCCAGGAGGCGATTCCCGGCGGGCGCACCCAGATCAGCGGTGGCGATCCGCCGTTCACCGCGGCGACCGCCAAGCAGCTGGCCAACGTCCTCAAATACGGTTCGCTGCCGCTGTCCTTCGAAGCGTCGGAGGCCCAGACCGTCTCGGCGACACTGGGATTGACCTCGTTGCGAGCGGGCCTGATCGCTGGCGCCATCGGCTTGATCCTGGTGCTGGTGTACTCGCTGATCTACTACCGGGTGCTGGGACTGCTCACGGCCCTGTCGTTGGGTGCTTCCGGGGCAATGATTTTCGCGATCCTGGTGATCCTGGGCCGCCAGATCAACTACACGCTGGATCTGGCGGGCATCGCGGGTCTGATCATCGGTATCGGCACCACCGCCGACTCGTTCGTCGTCTTCTTCGAGCGCATCAAAGACGAGATCCGCGAAGGCCGTTCGTTCCGGTCGGCGGTGCCACGGGGATGGGTGCGGGCCCGCAAGACCATCGTCTCGGGTAACGCCGTCACCTTCCTGGCCGCCGCGGTGCTCTACGCCCTGGCGATCGGCCAGGTGCGGGGATTCGCCTTCACGTTGGGCCTCACCACCGTCCTCGACATCGTCGTGGTGTTCCTGGTGACCTGGCCGCTGGTGTACCTGGCGTCCAAGTCGCCGACGCTGGCGAAGCCGGCGTACAACGGCCTGGGTGCCGTCCAGCGGGTCGCCCGCGAACGCCGGGCTTCGGCGCAGGTCAAGACGGGACGGGGATAGCGCATGACTTCCTCCAAAGCCTCCAA
>DASTKA010000283.1:0-5137 GCA_035716165.1 Mycobacterium sp.
TTCGATGCCGTTGCCATCGGGCAGCCGAACGTCGAGCACGGCGACGTCGGGCTGCAGCGCCGGTATCCGCGCTTTCGCTTCGGCCACCGTGCCCGCCTCGCCGACGATCTGAAGATCGGGATCGGAGGCGAGCAGATCGCACAGACCGCGGCGGACGACCTCATGGTCGTCCACCAGGAACACCTTGACCATGGCCAGCCCTTTCCTGTCGGTCTCGCAACTGGAAAGATTTGCGAGCGACCAACCCAATATCCCATATTCTCGGGGGGAGGCGTCGAGAAGCAACGGGTTCAACGACTTTGGTCCCCACGGGTTGGGACCTTCGGCCGACGCCGCGCCCGGCGGTGCGTCAATAGCCTTGCGGCAGTGGCCTATTGCGAGCGCAACCGCAGCACGGGAAGGGGATTTCCGATGACCGACGACGGAGTCGCCATCCTGCCGGCGCACGAGTGCTGGGAGCTCCTCGGCGGCCAGGCGCTCGGGCGGCTGGTCACCTATGCCGACGGCCAGCCTGACATCTTCCCGGTCAACTACGTCGTCCAGCGCCGGACCGTGCTGTTCCGCACCGCGGGCGGAACGAAGTTGATCAGCTCCGCGATCAACAACCGGGTGCTGTTCGAGGTCGACGACCACAACGTCGCCGAGGCGTGGAGCGTAATCGTCAGGGGCACGGCACGTTCGCTGCACACGCCCGAGGAGCTCGAGGAGGCCGAGCGCGCGCAGGTGTTGCCGTGGACCAGGCCGGAAAAGACGCACTACGTGCGCATCGTTCCGGAAAGCGTCACCGGCCGCAGGTTCCAGTTCGGATCACCGCCGGGTGACGTCTAACGCCCGGGATCAGGTCGCCCACTCGACGAAGTCATCGAGGTCGCGTCGCGGCGTCGCCGGCAACGGATCGGCATTGATCGGCGCCCAGCCCACCCGGAGCAGCATCTGCGGGTAATTGCTGTCGCCGAAGATGTCGGAGCGGACCGATTCCCGGGTTTCGGCCGTCTCCAGCGGTTCGGTGACCGGGCAACTGGCCAATCCCGTCGACGTCGCGGTCAGCAGCACAACGCTGGTGGCCTCACCGGCGCGTAACTGGGCCAGCCGGTCGTCATGGCGGGTGCCCAGCGCGAGAACCACGGCGTTGTCGTCGGCCGCGCACGAATCCGGTGCCATGGGCAGCGACGCCCCGGCGAAGAGCCGACTCGGAATCTTGGCCTCCGGATCCGAAATCGGCGTATTGCGGGCAGGAACGCCCGCGACCGAGAAGTAACGCCCACTCCACGTCGTGAGCTCGGCGAGATAGTCCCGGGTCAGGTGATCGCGGACCGATTCAGCGACGATGTCGTGCAGAGTGTCGACGTCCACAACCTGGCACAGCGTGACGCCGTTTCGCGCGGCCCGCGCCGCCATCAGCGCGATGTCACCCACGGGGACTTGCCAGGAGCTGTAGTAGCGCCGATCGGTTCGCCGCCGCGGGATCGCCGCGGCGAGCGCGATATCGACGTAGTCGGCCATCTGAGGGGAAAGCTCGATGGTCGCGAGGTGAGTTGGGTCGTCGGCGTTCGGCAGCCGACTCACCCTCGATTGCCATCCCACCGCCGCGAACGCCGCAACGCAGTGATGCAGCGCCGTGCCACAACTCAGGATCAAGTCGCGACCATCGGGGTCGGTGTTGGGCAGTTGCCGGCCGGGATCGGCGTAGAGCTGCAGGCTCGCCGCCTCGACACGCCACCGCCACGGTTGGGTGTTGTGCACCGACGGGGCGCGCGCTGCCAAACGCAGGGCCGTCCGGATCGTTCCCTCGTCCGGAAAACGATTGCTCATACCCGCTCCCCTCCCACCTAGCGCCTGCCGATATCCACGATCACGCGTTCTCGTGGGCGCGACGAGGGCACGACGGCACTAACTCGAGGGACTTTCGGCCAATATCGGTGGCCGCGACTCACGGCCCCGTCGGGTGGTGTGCCAATCGACTCTTCAGTGACGGGGCTCGACGGCGTTCGCGGGTTCCGCCGGCTCGGTAGCGCCCTGGCCGCGCGCCGCCAGCGTGCCCGCGATCGTTGTGCATGCGATGGTCAGCAGAGAACCGAACATCAACGCCGCGGCTTCGCCCGGGGTAAGCAGGTGCTCTTGGATGCCGATGGTGGCCGCGGCCACCGCCACGCCGAGCTGAGTGGAGGACATCACCGCGTAGGTGAGCGGCTGGCCGAGCAGCCGTCCCGCGCAGTGCGCCAGCACGCCGCCGAGCCCCAACCCGACGCCGAGCAGAATGTATTTCGGTTGCGAGCCCAGTTCGCGAACTTGCAGCGAAGCACCGAGCCAGACGAAGAACACGGGGCTGAAGAAGCCCTCGGTGATGCCGAACAGCTGACGCGCCAACCGCCTGGGCTCGCCGACCATCGCGATCACCAAACCCAGCGCGAAGCCCGCCAGCATGATCGATACGTCGGTGCTGACGGCCAGCATCGCCAGCCCGAACAGCACCAACAGATTGATCCGTAGTTCCAGCGCCAGCTGATTCTTGTGCGAATAGTCGTGCATGCGCTGACGCCAGCCCTTGCGGTCGACCCAGCGCAGCACCACGAAAAGCAGCACCGCGCAACCGGTGATCGCCAAGCCGCCCAGCGCTGCCGTCGCCGCGTGGCGAAAGTCAATCACCAAGGGCAGCAACACGATACAGGCCGCGTTCGCGATGGCGATCTGCGCGGTCACGGAGAGTACGTGCGGGCCGCGCAATCGCAGGGAATCGATCATCGGCAATGCCATGGCCGCCGAGGACGAGGCCATCACCACCGCGTAGAGCGCCCCGTGTCCGGTGCCGAACTGCGCGGCGAGCCCGAACCCCAAGGCCGCCGCGGCGGCGCCGGCAAGGACCGCTCGCGCCAATGCCTTTGGCACGACTGAACGCATCGCGGGGTCGCGGACGGGGACATGGCTGCCCACCACGAACATCACCAGCGCGAAGCCGATGTTCGCGAACAATTGGAAGGTCGGGTTCGAGGCGTCGACCAGGCCGAAACCGGTCTTGCCGATAACCAGACCCGCGACCAGCTCACCGACGATCACCGGTATGCGCAGGCGCGGAACCGAGGCCAGTACCGGGCCGGCGAAGCCGACAGCGGTCAGCAGCGCCAAGGTGGGAAAGCCGAATCCCTGCACGTGGCCATTGTGCACGGTGCGGGGTCAAACTCGGCGCATCACCGCGTTCAGCGGTCGATCACCACGCGCCCGGACTTCGCGCGGGACACGCAGACCAGCATCTCGTCGTCACCCTCCGCGGCGCGCCCGCGGCGATCGACCTGTCCGCCAAGCACTTTCACCTTGCAAGTGCCGCAGAATCCCTGCTGGCAGGAGTACGCGGTGGTCGAATCGTGGTCGAGCATGACGTCCAGCGCCGTCCGGTTCGCCGGCACACTGAGGACCCGCTGCGAACGGGCCAATTGCAGCTCGAAGGGAACCCCATCGACCACCGGCGGGGGGCTGAAACGTTCGTAGTGCAGTGGCGCGTCCGCATGTTCAGTCCGCGCGGTGCGCACCGATTCCAGCAAGGCGGTGGGACCACAGACATAGACGGCCGTCGTCGGCCCGGCGCCCGCGAGCAAGTCCGCCGCAGTGGGGATCCGGCCCCGCTCGTCGTCGGCCCACACGGTGACCCGTTCGGGGGCCACCGCCGCCACCTCGTCCAGCAGCGGCATGTATTCCCGGCTGCGGCCGGCATACACCGCGCGCCAATTGATTCCGCGCTGCTGGGCCATCTGGATCATCGGCAGAATGGGTGTCACTCCGATGCCGCCGATCACGAACAACACCTCGCGCTCGTCGGTGACGAGATAGAACGCGTTGCGGGGCCCCTCGAACTCGAGGCTGTCCCCCTCGTCGAAGGTCTCGTGCATTTCGATCGAGCCGCCGCCGCCGTCGGCGATGCGGCGCACCGCGATGCGATAGTCGGTGCGCCGGTCCGGCGAACCGCACAGCGAGTACTGCCGGCGGCGCCCCGATGGCAGCCGAACGTCGATATGCGCACCGGGTGTCCAGGACGGCAACAACCCGCCGGCGGGGTCGGCCAGCGTCAATGCGACCACGTCGGGGGCCACCAGCTCGCGTTTGATGACCACCGCGGTGGTGGTGCGCCGCACCGACTCCACCCGCGAGGACGTCCACCGCGACGCGGACGCCAGGCCGCCGAACACCGCGCCTACCCCGTACAACGCCGTGTACATGCGGTCACGTTTGCGGCGGCCGTAGAGGTCGGCCGGGATGCTGTCCCAAATACTGGGTGTCACAGTCGTCCTCACATCTGGCCGACGCCGCGACGGTCCGCGGACTGGGCGATCAGGTCGACCCACTCACCGGTGAGCCGGGCGATGACCTCGGGGTAGGCGCTGACCACCCAATGGCCACCCTCGATCGGGACGACCCTGCCGCCATCCGGGATGGAGCCGGTAAACCGTTGCAGGGCAGGCGATACGAAATAGTCCTGGCGCGCGACGAGCACCTGCACCGGAACGGTGGTCTGCGGCAACTGCTTTCCGGGCGCGAGCATCGGTGCGGGCATGTTCGCGCGGTACAGGTTGAGGCCGTTGAGGTAGTCGCGCGTCGAACGTGTCGTCGCCGCGCGCCGCCGATCGGCGCCCCGCGGCCGGCCGATGAGTTCCACCGCGGCGAAGACCGCCAGGGTCGCCCGCGACCAGATCGCCAGCTCGGGCACGCCGGGGCAGAGGAAGAACCAGATGTAGGTGGAGGCCAGCGCCTGCTTGAGGACGTCGAAGACGCCGCGCGGTGAGCGGGCGGACCGCAGGAATTTGCCCGCGTAGTTCAGGTGCGGGCCCGAGATCGATGTGAACGAAGCAACCCTGTGCATCACGGCGTCGTCGATGACCGCCGCCCAAGCCTGGATGGAACCCCAGTCGTGGGCCAACAAATGAACCTGGTCGACCCCGAGGCGGTCGATCACCGCGCCGATGTCCGAAACCAGTTGCGGGAAGCGGTATCCCGATCGTTTCGCCGGCTTCGACGATTCGCCGGCGCCGCGCACGTCGTACGCCACGACATTGAATCGGTGGCCCAATTCCTCGGCCACCCCGTCCCACACCTGGTGGTTGTCCGGGTAGCCGTGAATGGCCAGGATGGTCGGGCGGCCCGGGTCGAT
>DASTKA010000284.1:0-5054 GCA_035716165.1 Mycobacterium sp.
GTTCGAGCCCGGCGAGGACTGGTTCTGGAACTACGAGGACAACGACTATTACGACGGCCCCGAGCTGGCGCCACCCGAGAGCAGGCCTGCGGACCAGTCGGTCCCCGGGCCGCGCGGCCGGGTACCGCATAACTGGTACGAGCTGCTCCGCCATCGAGACGGCTGACGCCCGGGTTCCGTGAAGCTTCGCGTGGCGGGTGCGCTGGTCCCGGTTTAAGCTGCTAATCCAGGTACCCTGCGAAGGGCGTTCTCCCATGCCAGAGATCAATCTGGGCTCGCCGTTGATATTCCGACTCCATCGTGGGCCGCCCGCAGCCGATTCGATGGTGATCCAGGATCGGGAACGTGCCGATGCTGAGCAACCGTCGGCATGGGCACCCCTTCGCAACCGCTTGTATCGCACCCTTTTCATCGCGCAGTTGGCCTCCAGTGTCGGCACGTGGATGCAAAGCGTTGCCGCTCAATGGTTTCTGGTGGAAAAGCACAGCAGCGACGTCGTCGTCGCGCTGGTGCAGACCGCCAGTCTTGGGCCGACGCTGCTGTTGGGGCTGTTCGCCGGCGTACTCGCCGACCTGTTCGACCGGCGGCGGTTGTTGATTGTCCTGCAGTCCTACGCGGTGGTGGTGGCGTTCGCATTGGCGATCCTGACCTACCTCGGGCGGATGACCCCGACGTCGCTGCTGATGTTCACGGTGGCCATCGGCTGCGCGTCCGCACTCGCCGAGCCGGCCTGGCAGGCGATCCAGCCCGAGCTTGTCCCGCGCGAACAGATACCGGCTGCCTCGACCCTGGGCAGCGTCGCGGGCAACGCCGCCCGGGCGATTGGACCGGCTATCGGTGGTGTCGTGGTGGCATTGTCCGGCCCTGCGGCGGCCTTCGCCATCAACGCGGTGTCGTTTGCGGGAATCATCCTCGCCCTCGCGGCGTGGAAACGGCCGAAGCAACTCGCCCCGCTGGAGCGAGAACATTTCGGCCACGCCATCCTCACCGGCCTGCTCTTCGTCGACAACAGCCCGATCTTTCGCAGAATCTTATTGCGCGCAGTCCTTTTCCTCTTCCCGGCTTCGGCCTTGCTGGCTCTGTTGCCGGTGGCCGCGGCACACCGATGGCACCTGGGCGCCAGCGGGTACGGGGTGGCATTAGCGGCGATCGGGCTGGGGGCCGTACTTTCCGTGGCGTTTGCCGCGCGGTTACGCCAGCGGGTGTCCGATAACGTGCTGCTCGCCGGGTCCGCCGCGGTGTATGGGCTGGCGCCGCTGGCGGTCGCCTGGCTTCCGTTCGCCGCCGCGACGCCGATTCTGGTGCTGTCCGGCATGGCGTGGCTGATCACGTTGACGACGTTGAACGCCGCCGCCCAGCTCTCGTTGCCGCGCTGGGTGCGCGCTCGCGGACTGGCGGCGTACCTGCTCGTCGCGACGGGATCTCAGGCGATCGGCTCCTACGTATGGGGCGCCGTCGCGACGCGGGCGGGATTGCACACCGCGCTGCTCGGATCGGCCGTGGTGCTCGGCGTTGTCGCCCTCAGCATTTTCGTCCTCCCATTGCTGCCCTGCACCGGGACGCTGAGCGTCGACGTTTCCACTGCCTGGCCGACGCCCACGCTGGTGTTCGAACCGTGCCCGCAGGATGGGCCGGTGCTGGTGACCGTCCGCTACCAGGTTCCGGCCGAGAACCTGCACGACTTCACGGAAGCAATGCGCGCGGTCCGGCAATCGCGACTCCGGACCGGCGGCCACAGCTGGCGGCTGTATCACAGTGTCGGACAACCCGATACGTTCCTCGAAAGGTTCACGGTGGCGTCGTGGACCGAATTCGAGCGTCAGCGTACCGAGCGCTGGCTTGAGTACGACACCGATGGCGTCAAGAAGGCGATTGGCTACACCGTCGACCGCACCCGACAGCACGAATATTTCCTGGCCCTGCGCTTACGCCGATGATGTTGCGCCGTCTCGACCCTGCTGCATCGGTTCAGGTTGCGGCAGCCAGCAGGTCGCGTACAGCATTGTCGACGGTGCCCAGCAGGTCGGGATCGATGCCCGCGCGGCCACGCACCAGTATCGACGCACTGGTGGCGGACGGCAGTCCCTCGGCCGGACTGATTCCATCGGGGAACTTGCCGATCATCGGCAGCAGTGCCACGCCGAGCCCGGACCGCACGGCCGCGTAGAGGCCGGATAAATCACTGCACTCGGCGGCGATCTCATACTCGATGTGGTGGTTTTCCAGAATCGCGAAAGCGGGCTCGCGCAGCGTGCAGGGCTCGGAGAAAATCACCAGCGGCAATGGGTCACGCGGTGAGATCGTCAGCGTGCGCGCTGAAACCCATTGCAAGTGCACCAATCCCGACGCGTTAGCTCGATCCAGGCCCGCCCCGTCCAGCATGATGGCCAGATCGACCAAACCGCGATCGATCGAGTCGGCCAGCGACACGTTGCGGTCGAGCCGGAAGCGCACCCGCAGGTCGGGGAGTCGCTCGCGCAACACGCGGGACAGGCCGGCCAGCATCACGTCGGCGCCGTGTTCGGTGGCGCCGATGGTCACGACCCTGTGTTCGGTCGCGCCCAGGTCGTCGAGCGCGGTGTCGTGCGCGGCCAAAATCGTGCGGGCGTGCCGCAGTGCCTTCTGGCCGGCTTCGGTGAAGACGACGCCGCGCCCCGAGCGCTGCACTATCGGCTCGCCGACCACAGCTTCGATTCGGCGCAGATGCTGGCTCACCGCGGACTGACTCAGGTGCAGAGCGGCGGCGGCACGGTGGAAGCCGCCGCAGTCGGCGACGGCGACAAGGCTGCGCAGTGGCGCGATATCGAGAACCTGGGCCACAGCCGCACTGTAATCCGATCAGTCTGACTAATCAATCTGCAGACCCGACGCCCGAAAAGGTGGCAGCGGCAGAGCTACCGATAAGAGACCGCGATCGGTCATGATCGTCAATAATCGTTGGACTGCGTCAGTCGATCTCGCGAACATGGTTGGCATGCCTTTGCCGCGCATGCTAGCAACCACCGCCGCGGCGGTGACATTCTTCTACGCGCTGGGGTATCCCATCGGGACGCTGGCCGTTACCGCGATGACGCCGATGGCCGCCCTGGTGCTGCGGTTCAGCTTGGCGGCAGCGATCCTGGCCACCTGGTCGACGGTGGCCAAGGCCGGCTGGCCGCGAGGCGCGCAGCTGGGCCACGTCCTGGTGACCGGGCTGCTGATTCAGGGCGTGCAGTTCTGCTGCCTGTACGAAGCGGTTCAGCTCGGAGCGCCGGCCGTGTTGTGCGCAGTGGTGATTGCGATGAACCCGGTCGCCACCGCGATACTGGCGGCGATGTTCCTGCGGGAACGGCTCGGTCCGCTGCGGGTCGTTGCGCTGGTGCTCGGCGTCGTCGCGGTGCTGGCCGCCTGCTCGCACAGGCTGATGAGCACCCGCGGCGCCGACCCGGTCATCGTGTTGCTTATCGTTGGGCTGCTTGGCCTTTCGGCAGGCGGCGTCTATCAACAGCGATTCTGCAGCGGTGTCGATTTCCGCGTGACGAGCGCCTTGCAGAACGCCGTGGGATTGATACCCGCGGCAGCGCTCGCGACCGTCACGCCCTTCACGGTGCACGATGGCGTCAGGGCGGTGATCGCCGTCAGCGGCATGGTGCTGTTGAACGCCACATTGGCGGTGAGCCTCTATGTGCGCGCCATCAACACCCACGGCGTGACGGCGGTGGCGATGTTGTTCGCCGTGATTCCCGCGGTGGCGGGAGTGCTGTCGTGGATCATCCTGGGTCAGCGTCCCGACGCGGGGATTGCGGTCGGTTTGGTGCTGGGTGGACTGGCGTGCTGGGTCAATTCGCGGGCATCCGCCGGCCGTGTGAATGGGAACACGCCGGCCGCCGAGTCGCCGAGGGCCGAATTGCAGGACGCACCGCGATGACATCCCGAAAGCACGCCAAGACACGGCGTTGCCAATAGGCTTGTCCACCATCCGCTCATCCGCCGCAGCGCATCTGTGACAATGCACCCTGCGGAATATCAACGGAGGCGTGGTGAACTTTTGCAGCGAGCGGCGTACCGCATCACAGTGGGCCGCGGCGACGGTGGCAGTCGTCCTTGCATCGGCGGCCGCGTTCGCCTGTCCTACCGTGGCCCACGCGGACGCGCAACTGTGCGATCCGGCGGGCGTCGACGCGAATCAAATGTGCCACTTCGACGCCTCGGGTCCACTGTCGAACATCAGCATGGTGTTTCCGGCCAACTATCCCGATGAGCAGGCGATGATCGGCTATCTGACGAAGGTCACCGACGACTTCTCCAACGCTCGCGGACCACTGCATGCGTTGAAATCGCCTACCGCGCTGAAGGTTACCGGCACCCGGTACAGTTCCGGGCCCCAAGCGGCGGGCACCCAGTCGGTCGTCACCGAGATCTACCAGAACCTCGGCGCCGCCCACCCGTTGGTCTGGTACAAATCCTTCAACTTCAACCTGGCCACTCAGCAGCCGATCACGTTCGATGCGCTGTTCTTGCCGGGAACCCAACCGCTGCAGACCATTTTGCCGATCGTGCAGAAAACCCTGGCCGACCGCTATCGGACGACCGTCTCGATTCCGCCGGCCACCGGACTCCAGCCGGTGAACTACCAGAGTTTCGCGATCACCAATGACGCGATCGTCTTCTTCTTCGATCAAAACGCGCTGCAGCCGGCGATGGAGGCGACGCAAGTATCGGTGCCGCGCAGCGCGATCGCCTCGATGATCAGCCCCGACATCGCGTAGGCGGCCGATATACGAGCTCGAAAACCGCACGGCGCAACGGTTTACGATGGCCGGAAGCGGCTTACCAATCAGTATTCCGGCTGCCTTTGTTCGTAGTGATGGGCGGTACTGCATCAGGTGCATGCGCCGGAGTCGCGCAGCGCGTTCGCCCAGCCGGTGGCCGAAACGATGTTCGCGTGGGTGACTCCTGCCGGATCCCTTCTCTTGATACTGTCGCTGATCCGCGACAGCTGAAATACCAAGTGGGTCATGGATTCGCCGCCGTATACCGGCGAATACGGACCGAAGTTATCGGGCTGGTTGGTG
>DASTKA010000285.1:0-6379 GCA_035716165.1 Mycobacterium sp.
TGCCACAGCCGCTGGTAGTCGGGATCGCCGGACAGCACCGGTCGTGCGGTGACGGCGAAACGTCTTGGGCCGACGTTGATCTCGACGTCGGGGTTGGCTTTGAGGTTGTGATACCAGCCGGGGGCCTGCGGCGCACCACCCTTGGACGCGACCACCAGGTAGTTGTCACCGTCGCGGGCGTAGCTCAGCGACGTCGTGCGTTGTTTGCCGGTCTTCGCGCCGACGGTGTGGAGTAGCAGGCTCGGTATCCACAGAGTGCGGTGACCGATCCAGCCGTTCGTCTTCTGATAGACCGTGTCGTGCACCCGCAACATCTGCGAGAAGACATTTTCCACGAGACTCATAGCCACCAGTGTCACCCAATGGCGCCGCACTTCTCCAGTGCAATGGGTTTCAGTGGTGATGCGGCGGTTGCTCGTCGCGCAGCCGGCGTTCGTCCCACGCCTCGCGCACCTGGTCCTCATCGCCGAACCGCTCCACATCCTCGGGCGTCACGTGCACCCGTCGCGGTTTTCCGGCGGCGGGTGGTGGATCCTGGGGTTCGGTGGGCATAAGAAGATTGTCTCGCATTCTGGTGAGCTCTAGGTCTCGGCTCTGGCGATGTTCTCGACGATGATCTGACAGGCCGTCTCATAGAAGGCGCTGATCAGGGTGGAGAAGGACAGCTCGAAGGGATAGATCATGTGCACCGCCAGCGGCTCGACCGCCCAGTCGGGCAGGATCGGCACGATGGTGCCCTTTCGCAATTCCTCGGTGCAGATGATCTGCGTAGGCATGGCGCCGATGCCAAGACCCTGCAGGATGTACTCCTTGCACACCTGAAAATTGTTGGCCCGCGCGCGTACTCGTGGTGATAATTCGTGTCGGCGGTCGAGCTTTGTCACCGCCAACTTCTGCGGTCCGCAGAAACCGAAGTCTATGAAGGGCAGGGTGTTCAGTTGGCCCGGATCGCTGACCGGTTCCGGCAGCTGCTTGACGAACTCCGTTGACGCGCAGAGAAACAGGTTCAGGTCGAATACTTTTCGCGCGATCAGCGTCGAATCCTGCAGCGGCCCGGGGCCGAACACGACGTCGAAGCCGTCTTTGATCGGGTCGACCATGGCGTCGACCAGCCGAATATCCAGGCGGGAGTGGGGGTAACGCTGCAGGAAGGTGGCGCCGACCCTGGACGCGTAGTCGATGCCGAGGCTCACCGGTATCGCGACCCGCAACTCGCCCTGTGGCTCCTGTCTGCTGCCCTCCACCAGCGCCCGTACGCCGTTGGCCTCGGTCAAGATGTTCATCGCATGTTCGTAGATCTGCTCGCCGAGATCGGTGACCGTGAGCTGATGAGTGTTCTTTCGCAGCAGCTTGATGCCCAGGTCGGATTCCAGCTTGGTCAGCTTCCGGCTCACCGTGGATTTGGGCATGCCGAGCGACGTCGCCGCCTTCGAGATGCTGCGGCAGTCCACCACCTTGCCGAATACCAGCAGGGCATCGAGGTCAAAGGGCAGATTCTGTTCCATGGGCGGTGTTCCAAGTATGCAACAGGGTGTTGCGTTCGTACACCTTATTGGGTGTCCCCCCAGCTGCTAGCGTCGGCCGCACCACGTAGGAGGAACGGGGATGAACCAGCCCATCGCCCTCGCCAGGCCCCAAAACGGGCACTGGACAGACGCGTATCCCGAACTCGGCCGCGGCCCGGTGTCGCTTGAAGATTGTGTGTCCGAAGAGTTCTACGAGAAAGAACGCGAACACGTCTTCAAGAAAACCTGGCTCTACGTTGGTCGCGTCGAACGAGTCCCGCGCACGGGCAGCTACTTCACCCGCGAGTTCAAGTTCCTCAACACCTCGATCATCATCGTGCGCGGCAAGGATCAGGTGATCCGCGCGTTCCACAACATCTGCCCGCACCGCGGCAACAAGATGTTGTGGGAAGACGATCCGTTCCAGGAGGTGTCCGGCCGCGCCCCCTTGCTGTACTGCCGCTTCCATGGCTGGCGCTACAAGCTGGACGGCTCGCTGCACGCGCCCACCCGCAAGGACCTGCTACTGGACTTCGATGCCGACAGCTGCCGGGTGCCGGCGGTGCAGTGCGAGGTGTGGGAAGGCTTCATCTTCATCAACCTCGACCCGAACAACACCGAACCGCTGCGCTCCTTCCTCGGAGAGTTGGCCCACGGCATCGAGGGCTACCCCTTTGGCGGCCCCCATCAGGTCTACAAGTTCTCGGCCGAGTTGCAGTGCAACTGGAAGATTTTCGTCGACAGCTTCGCCGAGAGTTACCACGGGCCCTATCTGCACGCGTCGTCGTTCGGCGCTGTCACCGCGGAGGCCAGGGACGCGTTCGACCAGCCGAACCCGTTCACCGACGCGCTGGCGTATCAGATCAGCGGTCCGCATCGGATGTTCTCGTTCTCAGGCGAACCCTCACAGAAGACGCCGTATTCCAAGCCGATCGAATGCGTGATGGAAGCCAGCGCGGCGGGCCCCTGGAACAAAAAGTTCGACCGAGGACCGATGCCTGCCGGGATCAATCCCACGCGGTCGGAGAAGTACGGGTTCGACTCCTTCCAGTTCTTCCCCAACTTCGTCATCATCTTCGGCGCATCCGGATTCACCACCCACACCCACTGGCCCACCGGCCCGCACTCACACGTGTTCGAAGTGGAGATGTTCTATCAACCGCCGAAGACGCACCGCGAGCGACTCGGCCAGGAGCTCACCGTGACCTTCCTCAACGACATCATCCTCGAAGACGCAAGCCCGTCGGAGGGGTTGCAGGCGATGCTCAACAGCGGTGTCCTCACGCATTTCACCATGAACGACGAGGAGATCCTGCTGCGCCACCTACACAAGGTCGTGGGCGACTACGTTGCCGCCGGCGAAGCGGCGAAGGCGGGCCAACGATGAGTGCCGTTCTGCCGCCGGAGTTTTCGCAACTCGAACACCTGGTTCCGGACTGGGCGATCGAGGACGGCCACCAGCGCTACGTCAAACGCGTCAACAGCTCGATGGAGGAAATCCGGGCCTTCTACGACGAGGTGTTCCCACACGCCGAGGAAGCCGTCGCCTACATCGACAAGTTCGACTACTCCGAGCCGCTGCCCGACGACGTCGCCAACCTGCGCAACCTGCTCTACTCACTGATCACCGTCTCCTTGGCGGTCGAGCTGTGGAAGCAGCCGCGGGTAAAGCATTCGGCGAACACCATTCTCACGAGAGTCAGCTGAAACCATGGGCCTCACTTCTGCGCAGCTGGAAGTCCTCGACCTCACCCCGAGAATCGGCAGCGAGATCAGAACCGACGTCGACACGCTGCTGAGCGGGCGCGAGGCATCGACGATTCGCGAGGTGCTCGAGCGGCGCGGCGTGGTGTTCTTCCGCGGGCTCGAGATCGGCGACGAGGAGCAGGTCGCCATCGCCAAGACCCTGGGCACGCTGGTCGCCAACGAGGGTCAGGGCGGCATCAACAAGATCTCCCTCGACGAAAGGGTAAATCAGCGGGCCAAATACCTTCGAGGCTCGATGTTTTGGCACTTCGACGGGTCCCTGCAGCCGCTACCCAACCTGGCCACGCTGCTGCGCGCGGTACAACTCTCCGAGATCGGAGGGCAGACGGAATTCTGCAACACCTATGCGGCCTACGAGGACCTTCCGGAAGAAGACAAGGAAGCGATAGCGGACCTGCGTGTTGTCCACAGCGCGGAGCGCTCGCAGTATTACGTCACCCCGGAGATGAGTTACGACGAGGTGGCGTTCTGGCAGAAGTCGCCCACCAAGGCGTGCCCGATAGTGTGGACCCATCAATCCGGCCGTAAATCGCTGCTCTTGGGCGCGACGTCGGATTACGTGATCGGACTGCCGGTAGAGGAGAGTCGCGCTCTGCTTGCCCGACTCCGTGATTGGGCGACGCAGCCGCAATACGTCTACCAGCATCAGTGGCAACCGGGGGACCTGCTGATCTGGGACAACACCGGCACCATGCACCGGGTGCTGCCATATCCGGTCGACAGCGGCCGCCTCATGCACCGAACGATCCTCGCGGGTGAAGAGCCCCTGCAGTGAAACTCGGCATCGCCACCCCGGTCGTCACCAATGTCGCGGGAGCACCCCTGGAGTGGGAGAAGGATGCCGGCATCGAGGACATCGGCCGGGTCGCGGAGGTCGCGGATCGGCTCGGCTATCACCACATGACCTGCAGCGAGCACATCGGCATACCCTCAACCGAATCCGGTCGGCGCGGAGCTCGCTACTGGGATCCGCTCGCGACGTTCGGATACGTCGCGGGGCGCACCAAGCGGATTCGCTTCGCCACGATGACGTTGGTGTTGGGGTATCACCATCCGCTGGCGATCGTCAAGCGTTACGGCACACTGGATCACGTCAGCGCTGGGCGGGTGATCCTCGGTGTCGGCGTCGGTTCGCTCAAAGAGGAGTTCGACCTGCTCGGTGCGCCTTTCGACGACCGCGGTGCGCGCGGCGATGACGCGTTGAGGGCACTGCGAGCGGCGCTACCGAGCAACGAGCCGGCGTATCAAGGTGAGTTCTATTCGTTCGGCGGGCTGACCGTGGATCCGTGCGCGGTACAGCCTCATCTGCCGATCTGGGTTGGCGGGCGTACGCGACGTTCGTTGCGACGTGCGGCCACCCTTGCGGACGGTTGGTGTCCGTACTACGTGTCGATCCACACCGCCGCGCAGTGGCTGGCGCAGTTCGACCTGCCGCCGGATTTCGAGGTGGTGATGCCCGCTGAACAACCCCTCGACCCGGCCGGGAAACCCGAAGCGACACAAGACACGTTGCGAGAATTGGCCGACGGCGGCACCACCACCCTTTCGGCACGCTTCGTTCACCATTCTTTGCAGCACTACCTCGAGCAGCTGCACGCGTTGGTCGAACTGCATCGTGAAACCTTCGGCGTGCACGCGCAGACACAGTAGACAGGACCCCATGACCATCAGGACCGCCGACGACCTGTACTACGACCCGTGGGACGCGGACCTCAACGCCGATCCCTATCCGATGTTCCGGCGCATCCGCGAGAACGCGCCGCTGTACTACAACGCCGACCATGACTTCTATGCGCTGAGCCGGTTCGCTGACGTGAACCGGGCGCTGGTGGACCATCAGACCTTCAGTTCCGCGCGCGGTGTCGTGCTCGAGATCATCAAGGCGGGAATCGAAATTCCCCCAGGGCTGCTCATTTTCGAAGATCCTCCGGTGCATGACATTCACCGCGGCTTGCTTTCGCGCGCGTTCACGCCCCGCAAAATCAACGCCCTGGAGCCGATGATCCGCGACTTCACGCGGCGTTGCCTGGACCCGCTGGTCGGCGGCGATCGGCTGGACTTCGTCCATGACCTCGGCGCCATCATGCCGCTGCGCGTGGTGGGCATGCTGTTCGGCATTCCCGAGGACTACCAGCGGCGAGTCCAAGAGCACGGTGACAAGTCGATCCGGACGAGAAGCGGCGGACGAATGACCGACAACACCGATGCCAAGCTCGCCGACGGAGAGATCTTCGCCGACTTCATCGACTGGCGCACAGACCATCCCGGCGACGACCTCACGACGGAACTGCTCAACGCCGAGTTCGTGGACGAAACCGGCACCACCAGGAAGCTGCACCGCGACGAACTGCTGATGTTCATGAAAGTCGTTGCGGTAGCCGGCTCGGAGACGACGACGCGGTTGATCGGGTGGTCGGGCAAGCTGTTGTCCGAGCATCCCGATCAGCGCAGCCGGCTGGTCGACGACCGATCACTGCTACCCGGCGCGATCGAAGAGCTGCTCCGTTTCGAGCCACCCGCGCTGCAAGCGGCGCGCTACGTGACCCGTGACATCGAATTCCACGGCGCGACCGTCCCGAAGGGCAGTGCGATCCTGACCCTGATCGGCGCGGCCAACCGTGACGAACGGCGGTTCGGGGAGGACGCCGAAGCGTTCGATGTGACGCGGGTGCCGCGTCAGCATCTGACGTTCGGGGTGGGCGCGCACTACTGCCTCGGTAATGCGCTCGCGCGGATCGAGGGACGAATTGCGTTGGACGAGATCATGAATCGGTTCCCGGATTGGGAAGTGGACCTGGACGCCGCGGTATTTTCGTCGTCTTCGGCCGTGCGCGGCTGGGACAGCATGCCGGCTCACGTGTAGGTGACTTTGGCTGACTCTCTCATGTGTTTTCGACGATCCACGTGGTGGTGAAGCGCAACATGTCGGGGATGCCCTGGGCCAAGCCGGCTCCGAGCGACTTTTCGAGCTTGCCTCCGATCAACGGGATTCTGATCTCCACCCGCAGGGCGGTGCGTAGCTGTGAGCCGCCGTCATCCGTAGGCGCGAGCCATGTTTCCGCACGGACCGACCCCAATCCGCCGGAAGCCTTGGCGCTGACGTGCCC
>DASTKA010000286.1:0-12816 GCA_035716165.1 Mycobacterium sp.
GGCCAGTTGCAGCGGGTGCTGAACCGCCCGAAATAACCTCAGGCGACCCCGAAATCGATGATGCCCCGGACGATTCTGCCGTTGAGCAGATCGTCGTAGGCGTCGTTGACCTCGTCGAGGCGATAACGCTTGGTGATCATCTCGTCGAGCTGAAGCTGGCCGGTTTCATACAGCCGAGCCAGCCGGGAGATGTCCGCCTTCGGGTTGCACGAGCCGAATATGGTGCCCGCCAACGTCTTGTTCATCAGGATGAAGTCCTGCAGGTCGATCTTGACCGACCGGGTCAACTGCGAGGTCATGCCGGTCAGCACGCACGTGCCGCCCTTGCGGGTGAGCTGCACCGCGTCACGGACGTCCTCGGCGGTGATCAACGAAGGCGAGACCACCACCGCGTCGGCCATCACCCCATACGTCAAGCCGCGCACCAGGTCCATCGCCTCGGCGATCGTACCGGCGCTGTGTGTCGCACCGAACCGCAGCGCCGACTTCTGTTTGAACTCGACCGGATCCACCGCGACGATGTGTGCGGCGCCGTTGATCCGGGCGCCCTGGATCGCACCCGTGCCGATTCCGCCGACGCCGATCACCGCGACGGTATCGCCGGCGCGCATGTTGGACCGGTTGGCGACCGAGCCGTAACCGGTCGGGATCGCGCACGACAGCAGCGCGCTCGACGTCAGCGGCAGGTGCTGCTCGATCTTCACCAGTGAATTCGTCGACACCACAGTGTGTTCGGCGAAAGCGCCAATCTTGGCGATGTGACCCAGTTTGTGACCGTCGGCGGTGTGGTGGCGGAAGGTGCCGTCGGTCGGCATTCCCGGAATCATGGTCCCGATCCCGACGTCGCACAGGTACTCCATTCCACTCGCGCACCAGCGACATTGGCCGCACACGGCGACGAACGACATCACCACGTGATCGCCGGGCGCGAAATCGGTGACACCGGGGCCGACCTCTTGCACGATGCCGGACCCCTCGTGGCCACCGATCGTCGGGAACATGGTCGGCAGCCCCATCGATCGCATCACCTCGTTGGGCGCCGACATGTCGCCCTTGAGGATGTGGTCGTCGGAGTGGCACAAGCCGGCGGCCGCCATCCGTACCAGGACCTCGCCGGTCTTGGGGGGATCGAGCTCGAATTCCTCGACGGACCAGGGCCCGCCGACGTCGTGCAGGATCGCTGCGCGGCTCCTCATGCGGGGGTGAACGTCACCGGAAGCTTGTTCGGCGACCGGAAGGTGAGCCCGACGATCTTGGATTCCTCTCCCGTTCCGTCGTCGGGCACGAACGCCAGATGTTCGACGCGGTCCAACAGGCTGTTCAACATGACCCGGGTTTCCAGCCGGGCCAGGTGCATACCGAGGCACATGTGAATGCCGCCGGCGAACGCGATGTGGGCTTGCCGCGGCCGGCGGATGTCGAAGGTGTTCGGGTCGGTCCAACGGCTCTCGTCGCGGTTGGCCGAGCCCATACACATGTCGATCTGGGCCTCGGCCGGGATTGTCTTGCCGCCGATTTCGACCTCTTCGGTCGTGGTCCGCATGACCATGGTCAGCGGCGTTTCGTAGCGGAGGCCCTCCTCGATCGCCATCGGTATCAGTGACCGGTCCTGGTTGACCATCGCGAGTTGTTCGGGGTGGGTCAGCAGCAGATAGAGCAGATTGCCCGACGAGCGGTAGGTGGTCTCCAGGCCGGCCGGGAGCAGCAACCGCAAGAAGGCGATGATGGCCTCATCGGTGAGTTTCTCGCCGTCGATCTCCGCGGCGACCAGGTCGCCGATGATGTCGTCGGTCAGCTTGCGCCTGCGCTGCTCGACCTGTTTGAGGAAATAATCGCCGAGCTCGGTGGCGGCGTTCAATCCCGCCACGATATCGGTCGGAATCGAGATCAGGTCGAGGGACAACCGCCGGAAGAAGTCCAGGTCCTCGGCCGGCAGACCGAGCAGCGTCGAGATGATCCGCGTGGGGAATTCGAAGGTCACCGCCTTCACCAGATCGGCATGACCGTCGTTCTTGATCTCGTCGACGAGTCGATCGCAGACCGGTCCGATGACCGACGGTTCCCAGCGTTCCAGCGCGGTCGCGCGGAACGCCTTGGCCACCAGGTTGCGGTGGTCGTGGTGTTCCCTGCCGCCCATCGCCAAGATGGTGTGTCCCATCACCAACCCGATCGTTTTGTCGTAGGCCGCCGACGTGAAGATCCGGTCGTCGCGAAAAGCTTGGAACACACCGTCGTAACCGAACAGGACCCACTCGTCACTGGGCCGCAGCTCTTCCGGCAACTGGGTGTTGTCGCTCAGCGAGCCGTGCCACACCGGGTCGGTTTGACGCATGTGTTGAAAAAATGGGTACGGACTTGTTTCGCCGGTGAAATCGAGCTCGACGGGGTGATCCTTGGGATCGAAGTGGTCGGTGCCGGCCGTCATACGCGCTCCTCCTGAGCAGCCCCAACAAGGCGGATAGGTGCCGAGGGAATATAGCTATCATAGTATAAATAGCAACGAAGCCCAACGGGCTTGTCGTAGTTACCGTGACGAGCACAGTATTAGTAACTGGACAGTGGCACGGAGGCGGTGATTCAAGTGCTCAAGCGGCGATTCGTGTGTTCGCTCGATGAGCTGCCGCCGGGCGGGATGAAACTTGTCGACGTCGGAAAATTCGGCGTGGGTGTGTACAACGTGCGGGGCCAGTTCTACGCGATCGTGAATTACTGCTCGCACGAGGGCGCCCCGCTCTGTCTCGGATTGATCGGCGGTACCAACGAGTACGCCCCGCTGCGCCCCGATCGGGTACAACGTGTGCGTGACGGTCAAATCGTCCGGTGTCCTTGGCATAACTGGGAATTCGACATCACCACCGGCCAAAACGTCGCTGATCCGAGCCGGCGCGTACGCACATACGAAGTCGATGTCACCGACGGGGAGGTGTACCTGACCGCATGAGCCCGGTGATCGATGCCAACGTGCAGCCACATTTCTGCTACAACGCGGAGATACGGCGCTACCTGCCCACCGCGCACCAGCTTCGGGCAATCCCGGACGTCGAACAGCAGTGGTACCAGGCGCCAGGAGGGGACTATCGCGAAGATCTGTACGGACAGCTCTATCCGGGATCCGATCCCGAAACCGTCGCGCGGCACCTGTTCGATGACGCCGGCGTCACGCACGCCATCCTGAACCCGCTGACCCGCGGCAACATCGCCGACTACTTGCTCAATAGCAGAATTTGCGCAGCGGTCAACGACTGGCTGCTGGACCGTTGGCTGGAACCCGACAGCACCAACCGGTTTCGGGGCACCATCCGCGTCAACCCGGAAGACCCAAGGGGGGCGGTCGCCGAAATCGAGCGCCTTGCCGGTCACCCGAAGCTGGTGCAGGTCGGCGTTCCGATGCAGTCACGCGAGCCCTACGGAAAACCGATGTTCGAGCCGATCTGGGAGGCCGCCGCCGCGCACGGCCTGCCGGTCGCGGTGCACATCAACGGCGGCAACGGCGTGGATTACCCACCCACCTTCGCCGGCCACGCGCACACCTACCCGGGATATGCGGCCTTCATGCCACTGAACTACTTCGTGCACCTCTCCACCCTCATCGTGGAGGGCGTGTTCGGCAGGCACGCGGGCCTGAAATTCGTTTTCGCCGACGGCGGGTACGACATCCTCACCCCGTTGATGTGGCGGCTGGACACCTTCTGGCTGTCGATGCGTGACCAGACACCGTGGGTCGACCGCTATCCCAGCGAGTACCTGCCCGGCCATGTCCGGTTCTGCTCCTCGGCCTTCGACGGGCCGGTCGAATTTGGTGACGCGCAACGCTGGATGGAATTCACCGGCAAGTCCGACCTGCTGATGTACGGATCGAGTTATCCCCACTGGTCCGCGTCGTCGCCGGAGGTGACGGCCGCAGGCCTCGACGCCGAGCAACGCGACAAGGTGTTGTGGCGGAACGCCGCCGAGCTTTACGGCCTCAAGGAGAGTGTCCTATGACCACGATCGAACGTGTCGATTCGCACCGCGGCCAGGAAGACGACGTAGCCGTAACCATCGTCGACACCGACGTCCACCCGTTGCCCGTCTCGGCCGACGTGCTCAAGTCCTACGCACCGCCCGAATGGGTGGACAAGATCTGGCCGACGGGCAACGCGGTCAGCCCGGTGCCGCACTTCTACGACACCCCGGATTCGTTCAAGACCATGTCGCTGCGCCTGGATGCCGCCCCGCCGGGTGGCGGGGTCGCGGGCAGCGATCCGGAGTTCGCCGCCAAGCAGCTGCTGCTGGATGCCGGTGTCAGCATCGCGACGCTGGAGCCGATGTGTGATGCGCAGCTGCCGCAGGCCGAACACGTTCTGAAGGCGACCTATAACGACTGGCTCGCAGATGTCTGGCTCGATGAAAACAACAAGCACGGCCGCTGGCGGGGATCGATCAGCGTCAGCGCGCAGACGCCGGAGCAGGCCGCGCGCGAAGTCGAACGCTGGGCGGGACATCCCTACATGGCTCAGGTGCTGATGACCCCGCAGACACGTGGAATTCCTTTCGGGAACCCGCATTTCGACCCGCTCTACGAAGCCGCGTCGCGCAACGGGGTCCCGGTCGCCACCCATCTGATGGGGCAGACGCCGTTCGAAATGATTCCGTTGTACCCGGTCGGCAACCCCGCGCACTGGCATGACTTCTTTGCCTCGTGGCCGCTGCTGTACGTCTCGCATCTGATGAGCCTGGTGTTCGACGGCGCTTTCGACCGTCACCCCGACCTCCGGGTGGTGTTCATCGAGGGTGGTTTCACCTGGGCGATGCCGGTGATGTCGCGGATGGACCGCATCTGGGAAGCGCGCCGGGGAGACCTGCCCCACGTCCGCCGGCGTCCGTCGGATTATGTGCGCGAACACGTCCGATTCACCACCCAGCCGCTCGAGGACGTCGACACCGTGGAGTTCCGCCAGTACCTGGAGATGATGGACCTCGGCGACAACCTCATGTTCTCGACGGACTATCCGCACTGGAGTTACGACGCGCCGATGTATGCGATCAACCGGTTCCCGGTCGATCAGCGCGAGCGGATCATGCGTGGCAACGCGACCGCTCTGTACGGGTTACCGGCGACCGTCAAGGCGCTTCCGGGAGAACGGTGACCCGGTGGCCGAACCGGCCACCCAGTTGCGTCGTCTGGTCCGTGACTATGACGAAAAGTGGTGCGCACTGAACATCGCCGGGGTCGCTGACCTCTGGGAGCGCGTCAGCCCGCAGCCCATGTACGTCGGAGACGAGTACGCCATGCCGCTCGTCGGCGCCGACGAGCTCGATCGTCACTGGGCCCGTGTTGCCAGCCGCCTCAGGCGCGCGTCGGTGTCATCGCAGTTATGGTCCGCCGATGAGCTTTCCGGAGGCATTGCCCGATGCGTCCTGTTGAGCCGGTGGCGGTTCACCGGACAGGAGTCAGACGTCCCGCACACCGGCGCCAGCTGGATCACCTGGTTGCTTGTGCTTCGCGGCGATCGGTACCTCATCTTTCACCACACGGAATCGCAGGTTTACCTTGAAGATGCTTTCCAACCTGGCCCCACGACGAGCCCCGAAAAATGAGTTGACATGACACAGACGAACCTGGCCCGGCCACACGGCCTCAGCCGCATCGATCCGGTGCTGCGGGACGCCGCCGTGGAGTTGGGTGCCTTCGAATTCCGCACCGAGACACTGCCGGCCGAGCGTGAGCACGCCGACCTGTTGGCCGCGCAGCGCGCCGCATCGGCCGACACCGCTGGCGTCTCCATCGATTCACGATCGATTGCCGGTACGGACGGTCACGAATTGGGCCTGCGGTTGTATCGCGGTAAGACCGAATCCCCGGCGCCGCTGGTCATCTACGCCCACGGCGGCGGGTTCGTCACCGGCAACCTGGAGACCGACCACGCGCACTGCGTGGAGTTGGCCCGGGACGGCCGTTGTCTGGTGGTTTCGGTCGACTACCGCCTGGCACCGGAGAATCCGTGTCCGGCGGCACTCGACGATGTCGAGGCGGCGTTGCGTTACGCCATCGGCAACAGCGTCGAGCTGGACGCCGACGCAGCCCGCATCGCGGTGATGGGCCGTGATGCCGGTGCGGCACTGGTCGCGGGTCTCACCCAGCGCATGTTCGACCAGGAAGGCCCGGCGATCCTGATGCAGATCCTGCACCAGCCGATGCTCGATTCCGACGCCACGCCGTCGCGTCGCGAATTCCAGCGGACGCCGGGTCTCACCGGTCCGGCGGTGAGCCGGGCGTGGAACCACTACCTCGGCCATGCCAGCGCCAACGGTCAGCACGTACCCGCGCACCGCGCCAATCTCGAGGGCCTGCCGCCCACGTTCATCAGTTGCTCCGAGATCGACCCCTGCCGCGACGAGGCCATCGACTACGCCAACCGGCTGCTGCACGCCTACGTCCACACCGAATTGCACGTGATCGCCGCGACCTTCAACGGCTTCGACTCGATGGTCCCCGATTGGGTTGTTTCCCAGGAGAATCGGGCACTGCACGCACAGGCGCTGCGCCGCGTGTTCGCGATGTAGCGGGACCGCTTTCGGCAATTGTGTGGCGTCGAATTCCGTGGTGACCGGCTCGTCCCCGGAGCTACCGACTGAACTCCGGTATCTCTTACCGTATTGCGCGTTGCTAACATCGGAATCGCCAGCCAACCGAGGACCGTTCGGGCGGATGATCAAACACTCAAACCGTTTCCGTTGCAGCAGCAGCGATCGAAGTCAAGAAGGATCCCGTCGGTACCATGACCACCCTCGACTCTCCCGAAAAGATCCTCTTCACCTCGACCACCCAGGCCTTCCTGGAGAAGGAAGCGCCGCTGCGGCGGGTGCGGGAGCTGCACGCCGCGGGTACATCGTTCGACCCCGCCTGGTGGCAGCGCGCCGCCGAGCTCGGCTGGACCGGTCTGCTCGTCCCGGAGGAGTTGGGCGGCGGAAGCGTCTCGGAGAACGGCTTCGCCGATCTGGCGATGGTCGCCGAACAACTGGGAAAGACGGTGGCGCCGGGGCCGCTGTATCCGGTCAGCACCGTGCTGGCAGGGCTGGTGGAGTGCGCGAATTCCGACGAGCATGCCGACCTGATCGAGGCGCTGATCTCGGGTGAAACCGTGGCGTCGTGGGCGGTCTGTGAGCCGGGCCAGCGCTGGGCACCGCTGAATCCGTCGGTGACGGCCACCGAGACCGACACCGGCTACCGCATCGACGGCACCAAGGACCGCGTCGAGGCGGGGGCCCAGAGCGCGGTGCTGCTGGTGGTGGCGCGCTGCGGCACGAACGCCGCGGAGATCCGTCAGTTTCTGGTTCCGACGGACGCGCCGGGCGTCCGCATCGAACCCCAGCAGTCGGTCGATCTGGTCAAGCAGTACGCCCGCGTGCACTTCGACGGTGTCGTGGTGCCACGGTCCGCGGCCGTCGGCACCGCCGAGCAGACGGCTGCGCTCGTAGAGCGGCAAAGCCAGATCGCCCAGGTGCTGCAATGCGCCGAGGTGGTCGGTGCCCTGCAGACGGTGTTCGACCTCACCGTGCAGTGGGCGCTCGACCGACACACATTCGGTCGTCCGCTGGCGTCCTACCAGGCCCTCAAGCACAAGTTCGCCGACATGAAGCTCTGGTTGGAAGCCTGCCGCGCCACCACCTCGGCGGCGATCGCCGACGTGGCCGCCCGCGCGCCGCAAGCGAATCTGTCCGCCAGCATCGCCAAGTCCTACGTGGGCGAGATGGCGGGTCAGATCGTGCAGGCCTGTGTGCAACTGCACGGTGGCATCGGCGTCACCTGGGAACACGATCTGCACCTGTACCTTCGCCGGATCACGTTGTATCGCGGCATGTTTGGGACGCCGGAGGAACACAATCTGCGCGTGTACGAGTTCGAAAAGGCGGGGCGGTCGGCGAAATGACGAGGACCAGATGACGTCGACCGAATCCGTTGCGCAGTTCGCCGCCCGGGCCAGGGCATGGCTGGCGGACAACATGCCCGCCATCGACAGCGAGGCACCACCCGCCGCGCCGCGCGACGACGAACGATCGTGGTTGAGGGCCCGGGAACTGCAAAAGCGGTTGTATGACGGCGGATTCGCCGGGATCTGCTTCCCCCGCGAATACGGCGGGCTGGGGCTGGACTACGAATACCAAAAGGCATTCGACGTGGAGTCCCTCGACTACGAGATGCCGTTGATTCTCAATACCCCGACCTTCACCATCTGTTGCGCCACGCTGCTCGACACCGGCAGCGAAGAACAGAAGAAGCAGCACATCGCCGCCGCGCTGCGTGGCGAGGAAGTGTTGGTGCAGTTGTTGAGTGAACCGAGCGGCGGGTCCGATCTGGCCGGCGTGCTCACCCGGGCCGAGCGCCGCGGCGATCGTTGGATCATCAACGGCGCCAAGACTTGGAGCACCAGTGCGTTCGCCGCCGATTACGGTCTTTGTCTGGCCCGCACCAACTGGGATGTGCCCAAGCACGAGGGCCTGACGATGTTCCTGGTGCCCATCGCGCACAAGGGAATCACCCTGCGGCACATCACGATGCTGAGCGGATCCACCGAATTCTGCGAGGAGTTCCTCGACGGTGTCGACGTCGGAGACGACGCCGTCGTCGGGGAGGTCGACGGCGGCTGGGCGGTGGCGTCCCGGCAGCTCTATCACGAACGCCGGGCGGTGGGGCAGGGGTCCGAGTTCGCCAGCGGCAGTGGCAGCGAGGGCGGCAACGCGATTCCGGTGGACTACGTGGCGCTTGTGGAGAAGGCCGGGCAGTCCGACAACGAGCGAGTGCACGAGATGGCGGGTCGCGCCCTGGTGCACCGCGCGGTGGCCGAGCAGCTGATCGGTCACGTGTCGCGCAGCGTCAGAGACGGCGCGCTGCCCCCGGCCGCCGGGACGCTCATCAGGCTGTTTCACGCCGAGACCACCACCACCGGTGTCGACACGGCGCTGGCGATCGCGGGAAGTGCCGGCGTGGTGGGAGAACCTGGCGCCGGACTCGAAACGGGCTTGCGCTATTTATCCCGGCAGACCGTCGCCATCGGCGGCGGCACAACCGAGATGGCTCGTAACGTCATCGGGGAGCGGGTGCTGGGTTTCCCCCGGGAGTACGCCGCCGACCGCGGCGTGCCATTCAATCAAGTGCGGCATGGCGACAGAGCCGACCGTGCTTAACCTTCGGCGACGACGTTCTCGGCGAGGCCGCTGACCACCGGGATCTGAACCAGAGACAAGACGTGATGCGCCGGGCTTCCCGGTGGCGCCACCAACACGTACTCGCTGCCGTGACGGCGCGCCCGCTCGCGGGCCGCGGCCAGCGCGCTGACGCCCGCCGAACCGAGGTGGGTGACGGCGCTGAGATCGACGGTCAAGGGTGCGACGCCGGAACGGCTTTCGACCGCGATCTGACGGTCCAGGGTGGATGCGGTGTTGGAGTCGACGTCGCCACTGACCACGATGCGGCCCGGTTCGCTCACCTCGGAGAGGAATACCGCGCTGACCGTCCGCCCACCGGTCGCGCGGCTGATCGCTGAATCAGTGACGAAATTCGCCCGCCGCGAAAGTCGGTGCGTCACACTGGCGGTCGTTCCCTCGGAGCCATGACTGACGTGCGCTTCCGACACCAGGGCCTCGGCCATGGCGAGGCCGCGGCCGCGCCCCGCCTCACCCTCGCGATGATCCTTCCACCGTCCATGGTCGATCACCGAGGCGTGCAGGTTGCCATCGCCGGACAGCGTTGCCTCCACCACTACCCCGTCGGGAACCTCGGCGGCATAACCGTGCTCGACCGCGTTTTCGACCAACTCCGAGATCGCGTGCACCACATCGGAGATGTCGTGCGCGTCGGCGCCGACCTCCGACAACCATTGGCGCAGACGGCTGCGAACCGTCCGTGCGGCATGGATCGTGGCATCCAGGGTGAGGTTCAGCGGTGCGGGCGGTGTCCGGCGTTGCGCCGCAAGGAGGGTCACGTCGTCGCTGTAGCCGGTAGAGCGCAGCAGCAATTCCAGTGTCTCCGAGCAGATTCGGTCGATGGGCCGTACCGAGGATTCGATGACGAAGCCGCGCTGGCCACCGGCGACGTTCGCGGCCAGCTCGGCGAACTCGGCCGTGCTCGCGCCCGGCGGCCGGCCGGGTCTCTCGATCAGACCGTCGGTGTACAGGAGGATCGAGTCGCCCACGTCAAGGTATTCCGTGCGCACCGGGAAGCCGGTACGGCTGCCGAGCGGGCCCGCGCCGGAGGGCTCGAGATAGCGCCCGGTTGCGTCCGCCGTGACCAGCAGCGGCGGCGGGTGTCCTGCGGTGCAGTACCGGAATTCGCCGGTGCCGAAGTCGAGCGAGCCGACGCAGATCGTGGCGGTGTTCGAGCCGGGGACGTGCTTGCGGAATCGGTCGACGGCCTCGAGCGCTTCGGCGATCGGATATCCCGCGGTTACCTGCATGCGCAGCGCCGTACGCAGTTGCGACATCACCGCGGCCGCTTCGACGCCATGGCCGACGACATCACCGACGACAAGAACGAGCCGGTCGCCCAGGGCTATCGCGTCGAACCAGTCGCCACCGGCAGCGGTGTCCTCTGCCGCGACGAGATACTGTGCGGTCACGTCCGCGCCGGGAATGATGGGCACGGACGGCGCCAGCAGGGCCTGCTGCATGACGGTGGCGGAATCTCGGACGTTGCGATATCGCTCGGACAGCTCCTCGAGGCGTGATTCGGCGGCCATTCGCGTCTGCACCCGGTTGGTGACGTCGACGAAGGCCAGCTGTACGCCCTCGATCGATCCGTCTTCTGCGCGTCGCGCCGTGACGATGAAGTCGAAGAAGTGTTCCTGTGCTCGCCCCTCGCCCTCGAAGTCGGCCTGTACCCGCCATTCCGTGCCCGACTGTGGCTCGCCGGTCTGGTACACCTGGTCGAACATGTGGAGGATTTCCTGGCTTTCCAGCTCCGGATAGATGTCGCGCACGAATAGCCCGATGGAGTCTATTGGCGGACTGAGTGTGCGATAAGCGGCGTTGACCGCGATGAATCGGTGGTCGGGCCCCTCGAGCCCGACCAACAGCGCGGGAACGTTCTCGAAGACGCGGCGTACGTCGTCTGCCGCACCGACGGTTCTGTCCCAGTCGTTTTCGGCCACCATCTGGCCGCTCCTCCTAGCGGCCCGCCAACAGGGCCGAGTCGGAAACCGGGTCAATAAGGTTGACCGGATTTGCACACGTAGATGTTCAGATTAGCAACGGTTCTCCGGCGCGCACTGCAACGGCTTAGTTACCGGTTGGGACGCGTCGGCCAATCTGCTGGGCAAAAGCAATTGACGCTTGAGACAATCGCGGCCGCGGGCGGCGAAACGACCCCGTTTGCGGCCCATTGGGCCGGAAATGACCCCGTTTGCGGCCCGTTGGGCCGGGTATCTCGCAGTCGTGGCCGATCTCGTGGCTCGACGCACGACGGCGCTCTGGCGGCGCGTGCTGTCATCGCCGCTTCTCACCTTGAACGGCTGGGTGGCATTCAATCTGCCCCGCGCGGTGACCGCGCTGGGCGGGGCGCTGCTGACGGGTCTGGTTGCGGTGCACGTCTACGTGCTGGCCACCCGGCCGGACCTGCCCCCGTATTTCGTCGCCTACTTCGTCGTGCTCGCAGTCGCATGTCTGGCCGCCGCGAGCGCCATGTTAATCGGCATCAAACCCTCGGTGCCGCAGGCGGGTTGGTATCTCGGCAGCCTGGTCTGCTCGGCCTTTCTCGTCGTGTATCTGATCACTCGATGGGTCGGCCTGCCGGGATTAAATGCGGTGACCGCCCGATGGGACTTGGCGCCCGGAACATTGGGGATGGTTTGCGCGGCGGCGTTCGTCGCCGTGCACACGACAGTCTTGTCGGGAATCAACGTGGCCTATCCGCAACGCCAGCAATGGCACGACTGACGGAGCCCAGGCATGACAACGTTGGACTATCCGGTATGGCTGCGCATCGATCATTGGCTGAACGTGCTGTTCGTAACGCTGATTCTGCGCAGCGGTCTCGAGATTCTGGCCACCCACCCGAAGTTGTACTGGCACGACGACAGCAAGCCGGGCACGGAGTGGGCCCGCTTCACCCGAAAGGTCATGCCGCGGGACAGGATCTACGACACCCTTGACGAAGAAGAGGATTACAGTCCGTTCATTGCGCTGCCCGGCCGCGCGCAGCTGGGCATGGGCCGTCACTGGCACTTTTTCGTGGTTATCGGCTGGATTCTGCTCGGCCTGTCCTACTACATCTTGTTGTTCGCAACCGGCCAATGGCACCGATACTGGCCCGCATCGTGGTCGATCTTCCCGGAAGCGTGGGACGACATCGTCACCTACCTGACGTTCAACTTGCCGCCGGTGCTGCCCGGGGAGCCGCTGGACGCCATACAGAAGCTGACGTACGCCGCCGTCATCTTCATCCTTGCGCCGTTCCAGATCCTGACCGGCGCCGCTCAATCCCCGGCGATCGAGGCCCGGTTCCCGTGGTACGTGCGGACGTGGGGCGGCCGGCAATGGGCCCGCAGCTTGCACTTCTTGGGCCTGGTCGTCTTCCTGGTGTTCATCGCGATTCACCTGTCGATGATTTTCTTCTGGGGCTGGGGCAGGCTCACCGCGTCGATGATTTTCGGCGCCGTTCGCAACACGCACTGGGCGACGGCGATCTCCCTGTTGATCATCGCGGCGATCGTCGCCGTCCACGTTGCCGCGACGATGTGGAGTCTGCGCAACCCACGGTCCGTCCAGCGGGTGCTGGGGGCGGTGGTCACCGCGGTTCGTCTGCTGTTGTTGCGGCCGCTGAACTCACGACAGAACTAT
>DASTKA010000287.1:0-6857 GCA_035716165.1 Mycobacterium sp.
AGCCGGGCCGGGTCGACGTGCAACAGCACCAGGTCCTCACGACCGCGGTAGAGCCGGTTGGCCGGCAGGTGCACCTGAGCGGGCGTCGACAGGTGGATGAAGTCGCCGCCGCCGGCGTCCTCGGGGCGGATGCCGCCACGCAGGCGGGCCTGCGCCCACTGTTCGGTTCCGCACAGGTGCACCAAAACGTCGGGAGCGAAGGTCACACTTCGACACCCTAGGTATCGCTCAAGCCAGACCTGACCAGGCCGTGAGAAACGACACACCCGATAACGATCGGGGAACAAGGCGAAAACGCCATACGTCTGAGAAAGTGAATGTACGAGAACGGAGAGCCCATGAATGCAACTCTGACGAGTCCAGAACTAACCCGGGCCGACCGCTGCGACCGCTGCGGTGCCGCGGCCCGTGTACGCGCCAAGTTGCCTTCCGGACTGGAGCTTCTCTTCTGCCAGCACCACGCCAACGAGCACGAGGCGAAGCTGACCGAGTTGGACGCCGTGCTGGAGTTCAGCGAAAGCTAGCCCGCGGACGAACTCACCCATCGCCAATGTGGGCGGTGCGGGCGATCTTCGGTAATGCTGGACGGGTATGAGCGAGCAGGTCGCAAAACCGTCGCGCCACCACATATGGCGAATCAGCCGCAGGACGCTCTCCAAGAGTTGGGACGACTCGATTTTCTCGGAGTCGGCTCAGGCTGGTTTCTGGTCGGCGTTGTCCCTGCCGCCGCTGCTGCTCGGCCTGCTGGGCACCCTGGCCTATGTGGCTCCGCTGTTCGGCCCGGACATGCTGCCCAGCATCCTGCGCCAGCTGATCGCGACGGCACACAGCGTGTTCTCCCGCAGCGTGGTCAACGAGATCATCGAGCCGACCGTGCGCGACATCGCCAACCACGCCCGCGGCGAGGTGGTGTCGCTGGGTTTCATCATCTCGTTGTGGGCGGGGTCGTCGGCCATCTCGTCGTTCGTCGACTCCGTGGTCGAGGCGCACGACCAGACGCCGCTGCGCCACCCGGTGCGCCAGCGCCTGTTCGCGCTGTTCCTCTACGTGGTGGGGCTGGTGTTCGTGGTGGCGACGGCGCCATTGGTGGTCCTGGGACCGCGCAAAGTGGGTGAGCACATTCCCGTCAGCCTGGCCAACGTGCTGCGCTACGGCTACTACCCGGCCTTGATCCTCGTCTTATTGGTCGGGGTCGTGATCTTGTACCGCGTTTCGTTGCCGGAGCCGCTGCCGACGCACCGGCTGATCTTCGGCGCGGCGCTGGCCACCGTGGTATTCGTGATCGCTACCCTCGGCCTGCGGCTCTACCTGCAGTGGATCACCAGTACGGGTTACACCTACGGCGCGCTGTCCACGCCGATCGCATTCCTGCTGTTCTCGTTCTTCGGGGGCTTCGCGATCATGATCGGCGCCGAACTCAATGCCGCCATCCAGGAGGAATTCCCGGCGCCCCGGACCCATGCGCACCGGCTGCGCCGATGGCTGCTGTCGCGCTCGCCCGCGCTGGCGAAGGCGGCGGACACGCTGTCGAATCCCGTGACCACGAATCCCATCACCGCGCAACGCGACGTCGCGCCGGCGGAGCCGCCGGGCTGATCAGCCCTTCTTCATCCGGTCGTAGATCTGCTTGCAATCCGGGCAGACCGGTGACCCCGGCTTGGCCGCCTTGGTGACGGGAAACACCTCGCCGCACAGCGCCACGACGTGGTTGCCCATCACCGCGCTCTCGGCGATCTTGTCCTTCTTGACGTAATGGAAGTACTTCGGGGTGTCGCTGCCGGTCCCGTCGTCGACGCGTTCGTCGGTCTCGGTGCGTTCGATCGTTTGGGTCTGCATACCTGACATTGTGCACTGCCCTGCCCCGCCCGAAACCGCCTGAGCCGGAATCGGCCAATTGTGGGACAGTGGAGAAATGAAGCACGGCTCCGACTCGGGGTTCGATGACTTTGACGGCAACAAAGGCCGCCCAGTGCTCATCACCGCCGCCGCGACCTCCTACGAGGAGCAGCATCGGGCGAGGGTCCGGAAATACTTGACCCTGATGGCATTCCGGATTCCGGCCCTCATCCTCGCCGCCGTCGCCTACGGCGCGTGGCACAACGGCTTGATCTCGCTGGCGATCGTGGCGGTCTCGATCCCGTTGCCGTGGATGGCCGTGCTGATCGCCAACGATCGGCCGCCGCGCAGTGCCGAGGAGCCGCGCCGGTTCGACAATGGCGGGCAGCGCATTCCCCTGTTCCCGCGGGCCGAACGTCCTGCGCTCGAGGCTCCGCAGCACCCGCAGCCGGAGTGGCCCCCCGGCGCGCGGGGCGGAATGGATCACGGCTAGAAGTCGTTTCCCTTGGCGATGCCGCCCGCGTGGACTTCTCAGGACATTCTCAGGTCTGCGGCACATTTGTGCACGTCAAGACGTGTGAGATAGGGAATCGTTGGGAACTCTCAGAGCTGATCTGTCGTTGAACTCGATGACAGAACACAGCCGAACGGGAGGTCGCTATGGCGAACGCCAGCACGAGCAGATTTGACGGCGATCTGGATGCTCAAAGCCCCGCAGCGGATTTGGTGCGCGTTTACCTGAATGGAATCGGTAAGACGGCGCTGCTGAATGCGGCCGGCGAGGTTGAGCTCGCCAAGCGCATCGAGGCCGGGCTTTACGCCGAACACCTGCTCGCAACGCGTAAGCGCCTCGGGGAGAACCGCAAACGCGATCTGGAGGCAGTGGTGCGCGACGGTCAGGCGGCGCGCCGTCACCTGCTGGAAGCCAACCTGCGCCTGGTGGTATCGCTGGCCAAGCGGTACACCGGTCGCGGCATGCCGTTGCTGGACCTGATCCAGGAGGGCAACCTCGGGCTGATCCGCGCGATGGAGAAGTTCGACTACACAAAGGGATTCAAGTTCTCGACCTACGCCACGTGGTGGATCCGTCAGGCCATCACCCGCGGCATGGCCGACCAGAGCCGCACCATCCGGCTGCCCGTTCATCTGGTGGAGCAGGTCAACAAGCTGGCGCGGATCAAGCGCGAGATGCACCAGAACCTGGGGCGCGAGGCCACCGACGAGGAACTGGCCGCCGAGTCCGGGATCCCGGTGGAAAAGATCAACGACCTGCTCGAGCACAGCCGCGACCCGGTGAGCCTGGACATGCCGGTCGGGTCAGAAGAGGAAGCCCCGCTGGGCGACTTCATCGAGGACGCAGAGGCGATGTCGGCCGAGAACGCGGTGATCGCCGAGCTGCTGCACACCGACATCCGCAGCGTGCTGGCCACCCTGGATGAGCGTGAGCACCAGGTGATCCGGTTGCGTTTCGGCCTGGACGACGGCCAGCCGCGCACCCTGGACCAGATCGGGAAGCTGTTCGGCCTGTCCCGCGAGCGGGTGCGCCAGATCGAGCGGGACGTGATGTCCAAACTGCGCAACGGGGAGCGCGCCGACAGGCTACGGTCGTACGCGAGCTAACACCTCACTCAAGCTAGGTAGCAGACGGTATGCCCGCCGCGTCAGCGGCGGGCATACTGCTTGCCTGGGACGCGTTACAACCATTCGCGCAGCTGGGCAAGTAGACTCAGCGTCGACGGAGGGTGCTGAATGAACGACCTGGTTGACACCACCGAGATGTACCTGCGGACCATCTACGACCTCGAAGAAGAGGGCGTGACGCCGCTGCGTGCCCGAATCGCCGAACGCCTCGATCAGAGCGGGCCGACTGTCAGCCAAACCGTGTCGCGCATGGAGCGCGACGGTCTGCTTCACGTGGCCGGCGACCGCCACCTCGAGCTCACCGACAAGGGCCGGGCGCTGGCCATTTCCGTGATGCGCAAGCACCGCCTCGCCGAACGATTGCTGGTCGACGTCATCGGGCTGCCCTGGGAAGAGGTCCACGCCGAGGCGTGCCGTTGGGAGCACGTGATGAGCGAGGACGTCGAGCGGCGGCTGGTGAAGGTGCTCAACAACCCGACCACCTCGCCGTTCGGCAACCCGATTCCCGGGCTTCTTGACCTTGGCGTGGGCCCCGAGTCCTGGTCCGAGGACGGCCCCCTGGTCCGGCTCACCGAGCTGCCCGCCGGCGCGCCGGTGGCCGTCGTGGTGCGGCAGTTGACCGAGCACGTCCAGGGCGACATCGATTTGATCTCACGCCTGAAGGACGCCGGCGTCGTCCCCAACGCGCGCGTCACCGTCGAGACCAGTCCCGCCGGGGTGACCATCGTCATTCCGGGCCACGAGAACGTCACCCTGCCGCACGAGATGGCCCACGCGGTCAAGGTGGAAAAGGTCTGAGCCGGGTACTTCTGGCCCATCTATCCCGCCCTGCGGCCGAACGGCCGGCGCGGCGGTAGCCGCACACCGAATTGCTTGGCCAGCCGGTAGCCGGTCAGCGCCAGGTCACGGATGTCCTCGGGCCGCAGACCCGATTGCAGCGCGGTGTCCATCATCCCCGCCATGCGATGGTCGGGCTGACAACTCAGCGCCTCCTGCAACGACACCCCGGCGAGCGGGCCGTCGCCGCGGGCGTACGCACTGAACGCGATCAAGACCAATGCCTCGACCCGCCACGGCGGGGGCAGCGTGCGCGCCAGCAGCGCCCACAACGACTCGACCTCGCCGGCGCTCTCCCCCACCGCGAGGGCGTACAGGATGTCGCGCACCTGAGCGTCGCTCAGGGCACAGCCGAGTTTCGCGATGTCCGCGTCCGACAGCGATTCCCCGGCCGCGACCCGGGAGGCGGCGGCCATCGCCGCCTCCACGTCGCCGCGCGTACAGCGGACCGGATGGGCACGATGCGACGCGCGGCGCCGGGCGGCCTGCTGCCTGACCGCATCGGCCAGCGCGGCGCTGCGCGCCGGGTCGTCCGCTGCGATGACGGCCTGCAGGTCGGCCCGCCGCGGATAGAGCCGTCGGCCTTCGAGCACCGCCGCGGCGGCCAGCGGGGAGGCCCCGGGATCCTCCACGACGCCGCTCGCCCCGCAGCCCTCCGCGCAGTGCCAGCGCCCGCCGAGCGCCACCTGGTCCACCACGTGGGTGGCCCACAGCTCAATGTCGTGTTGCGACAAGGCGTCTGCGAGCGCCACCGACAGCTTCCGGTGATCCTCGTTGCAACTTGGACAGTAGGCCCCGTCGGCGTCGACGATCACCGCGATCACGGCCTCGGGTGCGGCCGCGGCGGCGACCTCGGCCAGGTGCCCCACCCGTTCGACAACCTCCTCGGAGAGGTCGACGCGCATCACCGACCCGAGTTGCCCGTCGCCGAAAGACACTAATATCAATGAATTTTCGGGAACGAAGCCGAGAACGGCCGGCAGCGCGGCGATGAGTGCGCCGGGGCGGGAAAGTTCGAAGTCTTCTCGATGCGTCGTCATGGGCACAACGCTGACGGCGGTCACCGTCAACCGGTGCGCATGCGTGCGGCTGCGACAACGGAGCTGTGGATGAACCCAGCACTGTGCGTGGTGCTGCCTTACTGTTTAAGCCATGAGTTCGGCGCAAGAGTACGACATGGTGGTCATCGGGTCTGGGCCCGGCGGGCAGAAGGCCGCCATCGCCTCGGCCAAGCTCGGCAAGTCGGTCGCCATCGTCGAACGCGGCCAGATGCTCGGCGGTGTGTGCGTCCAGACCGGCACCATCCCGTCAAAGACGTTGCGCGAGGCGGTCCTCTACCTCACCGGGATGAGCCAGCGCGAACTCTACGGCGCGAGCTACCGCGTGAAGGAGAAGATCACCCCGGCCGATCTGCTGGCCCGCACCCAGCACGTGATCGGCAAGGAAGTCGACGTGGTGCGCAACCAGCTGATGCGCAACCGCATCGACCTGCTGATCGGCCACGGCCGTTTCGTCGACCCGCACACCATCGAGGTCGAAGACCCGTCGCGGCGCGAAAAGATAACCATCAGCGGCAAATACGTCGTCATCGCCTCCGGGACCCGGCCGGCGCGGCCCTCCGGCGTCGAGTTCGACGAACACCGGGTCCTCGACTCCGACGGGATCCTCGACCTCAAGTCGCTGCCCGCCTCGATGGTGGTGGTGGGCGCCGGTGTCATCGGCATCGAGTACGCCTCGATGTTCGCCGCGTTGGGTACCAAGGTCACCGTCGTGGAGAAGCGCGGCGACATGCTGGATTTCTGCGACCCCGAAGTCGTCGAGGCGCTGAAGTTCCACCTGCGCGACCTGGCGGTGACGTTCCGGTTCGGTGAGGAGGTGACCGCGGTCGACGTCGGGTCGGCGGGCACCGTCACCACCCTGGCCAGCGGCAAGCAGATTCCCGCCGAGACGGTGATGTATTCGGCCGGGCGGCAAGGCCAGACCGATCACCTCGATCTGCACAACGCCGAGCTGGAGGCCGACAACCGCGGACGGATTTTCGTCGACGACAACTTCCAGACCAAGGTGCCCCACATCTATGCCGTCGGCGACGTGATCGGCTTCCCCGCGCTGGCCGCCACGTCGATGGAGCAGGGCCGCCTGGCCGCCTACCACGCGTTCGGGGAGGCGAGCGACGGCATCACCGAGCTGCAACCGATCGGCATCTACTCCATCCCCGAGGTTTCCTACGTCGGCGCCACCGAGGTGGAGCTGACGAAGAACTCAGTCCCGTACGAGGTCGGGATTGCCAGGTATCGCGAGCTGGCCCGCGGCCAGATTGCCGGCGACTCCTACGGGATGCTCAAACTGCTGGTGTCCACCGAGGACCTCAAGGTGTTGGGCGTGCACATCTTCGGCACCAGCGCCACCGAGATGGTGCACATCGGCCAGGCCGTGATGGGCTGCGGCGGCACCGTCGAATATCTCGTGGACGCGGTATTCAACTACCCCACGTTCTCCGAGGCCTACAAGGTGGCGGCGCTCGACGTGATGAACAAAGTCCG
>DASTKA010000288.1:0-2338 GCA_035716165.1 Mycobacterium sp.
ACTGGCCTGCGGACCGACCGCAGCTATCGGGCTGGCCAAACAGGCCCTCGACTTCGGCCAGCACGCAACCCTGAGCCAATCGCTGACCCAGGAACTGTACAACTTGGAATTGTCTTGCCGGACGGGTGATTTCAAGGAAGGCCTGGAGGCGTTCCGGCAGCGACGCGCGCCGAAATTCGATGGCCGATGATCGAAGGGATGATTGATGCCCACTGATTCGTTCGACACGATCAAATACGAAGTCGACGGGCATACCGCGACCATCACCCTGAACCGCCCGGATGCCCTCAACGCGCTCAGCCCGCACATGATCACCGAGCTTCGGGCGGCCTACGACGAGGCCGAAGACGACGACAACGTGTGGCTGAGCATCGTGACGGGCACCGGCCGGGCGTTCTGCACCGGCGCCGACGTCAAAGAGATTCCCGAAGACGGCAAGGTGATCTACGAGCGCCCCTACCTGTCGACCTACGACCAATGGGAGGCGCCGCAGGAGGGCACGCCGCCGTTTCGCACGACGGCCAAGCCCGTGCTGACCGCCGTGAACGGAATCTGCTGTGGCGCAGGCATGGACTGGGTTACGACGACCGACATCGTCATCGCATCCGAGCAGGCGACCTTCTTCGATCCGCACGTCAGCATCGGCCTGGTGGCCGGCCGGGAACTGGTGCGGGTGTCTCGCGTGCTGCCCCGATCGATCGCGCTGCGCATGGCCTTGATGGGCAAGCACGAGCGGATGAGCGCACAACGCGCCTACGAGCTCGGGCTGATCAGCGAGATCGTCGAGCACGACCGCCTGCTGGAGCGGGCCCACGAGATCGCCGATATCGTCAATTCCAATGCGCCGCTGGCCGTCCGGGGCACCCGCCTGGCGATTCTCAAGGGCCTCAACGTGCCACTGCATGAGGCGGAGATGCTCGCCGAAACCTTTCGCGAACGCGTGCTGCGCACCGAGGACGCGGCCGAAGGACCCAGGGCGTTCGTCGAGAAGCGCAAGCCGAATTGGCAATGCCGATGACCTTCGAAACCATTCTGCTCGACGTCGACGCGGGTAGCCATGTCGCCACCATCACGCTGAATCGCCCCGATCAGCTCAACGCGTTCAACCGCACCATGTGCGAGGAGATGGCCCGCGCGTGGCGCACTGTCAAGCTCGACGAGTCGGTGCATGCCGTGGTGCTGCGCGCCGCCGGGGACCGGGCGTTCAGCGCCGGGCTGGACATCAAGACGCCGTACGGCCAGCCCGAAAGCATTTGGAACCACGAGGATCCCGGGGAGCTGCTGAGCCCTAAGTGGCAGAAGATGTGGAAGCCGGTGGTGTGCGCGGTTCAGGGCATGTGCACAGCGGGCGCGTTCTACTTCGTCAACGAGTCCGATGTGGTCATCTGCGCAGAAGATGCCACGTTCTTCGACTCTCACGTGTCGGCGGGCCTGGTCTGCGCATTGGAGCCGATCGGCCTGATGCGGCGCATCGGCCTGGGCGAGGCTTTGCGGATCGCCCTGATGGGTAACGACGAACGGGTCAGCGCCGAAACAGCGCTGCGGATCGGACTGGTCTCCGAGGTCGTAGCGAACGACCAGCTGTGGAACCGTGCCCACGAGATCGCGGCGAGCATCGCCGCCAAGCCGCCGACCGCGACCGCGGGCACCGTCAAAGCGATCTGGGAGTCGCTGGACAAGCCCTACCGCGCCGCTTTGGAGCAGAACCTGATCTACACACGGCTGGGCAATCCGCTGGGCACCGCCGAGCTGGCCGCTCACAACGATTCGCGGGCCCCGGGCGCCGGGCGCCCACCGAAGCTTCGCTGATGTCGCGTCACTTACTGACTCAGCGCATCGCCGACGTGCTTGATCTGGAGCCGGGCGCGCACGCCATCGAGTATGGCGGCCAATGGATCTCGTGGGCCCAGGTCGCCGCGTCGGCCCAGCGCATCGCCGCTATTACCGGTGGGGCCGAAGTCGGGATGCTGTTGCGCAACCGCCCAGGACACGTGGCCGCTTTTCTCGGCGTCCTGCTGGGCGGTGGCACGGTCGTGGTCATCAACCCGTCTCGCGGTGACGAGCGCGTCAAAGCCGACATCGAGGCGCTGGGGCGTCCGATTGTCGGCGAGCGCGACGATCTGACGGCGCTGGTGGCCGCGGGCACGCCGACGGTCGCGATTTCGGGCCTGCTGGACGACGCCGACGTTTCCGCGCCCCCCGCCGGCGGCGCCGCTTCGCCGTCCGGTGTCGCGGTGCGGATGCTGACCAGCGGCACGACGGGCCCGCCCAAGCGAATCGATCTGGGCTACGACATGCTGGCACGCAGCGTGATGGGGCCGGATCCCGATCATGCCGC
>DASTKA010000289.1:0-5985 GCA_035716165.1 Mycobacterium sp.
GAGTTGTAATAGGATGATAAATGTGCGCTGACCTGCGGAAGTGTAAGGGCGCGTTGATATTTGGCAACGCAACGGTCACGTTTTGGCACGGGGTTTAGCGCGCTGCGGCGTCGTGACCAGGCGGAAAGCAAAGGAGATGAAAACGCCAGTGCGACGGCCCGGCGGCGGCGAACCGGGATCGTGTTGTGACCCGCCCGTGGCTTGGAACACCTGCGATTCGGGCGACGGCCATTGCGGCGGCGGCGAACCCACCCAGCAAAGAATGGCCATCGACTGCAGACCAATATGGTGAAACCGCTGGCGCTCGGTGACAGCGGGTCGAATACTGATGGGATGAGTAGGCCCGCGCCGCCTGTGTTGACAGTTCAATCTAACTGGTCACGGCGTAGTTTTGCCGCGGGCAGTGATCTGGTCGTGGGAAGTGACCTTCGAGCCGACATGCGCGTCGCCCATCCGCGGATCGCGCGCGCTCACGTGCTGTTGCGTTTCGATCGAGGCAAATGGATAGCAATCGACAACGGGTCGCCGAGCGGTATGTTCGTCAACGGTGCCCGGGTGACCGTCGTCGATATCCGAGACGGCCAGAGCATCAACATCGGGGGTCCCGACGGGCCGTGCTTGAGCTTCGTGATCGAACAGCACGACAGGACGGTGGGCCAGCTACCGCCGACGGTGGAGGGGATGCGCGCCCTCGCGCGGCCGGGCGGCCCGAGACCCGCTCGCTCGGAATCCGCACAGCAGGTCGCCGGCTCTGCCCCCCGCATCGCGCGGCAACAGGCTGCCCCGCCGCATTACGGACCTGCACTCACAGCGCCGCAGGACAGCGGCCCGCGCCGCACCGTAGGGTATCCGAACCAATCGGTGCAGCCGCGCGGTCCGCAAACGACACCGGCGCGCGAAAGGCCCACTCACACGGCGGCAAAAGCCCAACCGCTGACCGAGATTGGAGCGGAAGCTCTTGCAGCCTCGCAGTTCGACAGCACCAACCTGCGGCGCGCCGTGCAGGGGTCGCGGTCGAGGCTCGCGGCGCCACCCACGGGCGCCGTCGTGATCGGTCGTGCCGAAGACAGCGATGTCGTCATCTCGGATGTCTTGGCGTCGCGCCAGCACGCCTACTTGGTTCCGGGGCCGACCGGCATGGAGATCCATGACGCGCACAGCATCAACGGCACTTTCGTCAACGGCACCCGAATCTTGTCAGCGCCGCTGACCGAGGGCGACGTGGTCACGATCGGCAACGTCGACCTGGTGTTCAACGGTGAGATCTTGCTTCGCCGTGCCGAAGCGGCCACCCGCACAGGCGGGCTGGAGGTGCGCGAGGTCGACTTCGAAGTCGACGGTAAACGGCTGATCCAAAAAATTTCGCTGACGGCCAGACCCGGCACGCTGACCGCCCTCATCGGTGGCTCCGGAGCCGGCAAGAGCACGTTGTCCCGGCTGATCGCCGGGGCCACCTGTCCAACAGCCGGCTCAATAACGTTTGAGGGACATGACATTCACGCCAGTTTCGCTTCGTTGCGCAGCCGGATCGGGATGGTGCCCCAAGACGACGTCGTGCACCGCCAGCTGACCGTGCGCCAGGCGCTGAATTATGCCGCCGAGTTGCGGCTGCCCCCCGATACCAGCAAGCAAGACCGCGCGCAGGTGGTCGCGCAGGTGATCGAGGAACTCGGGTTGACCAAGCATGCCGAAACCCGGGTGGACAAGCTGTCCGGTGGGCAGCGCAAGCGTGCTTCGGTGGCACTCGAGCTGCTTACCGGACCGTCGCTGCTGATCCTCGACGAGCCGACTTCCGGCCTGGACCCGGCGCTGGACCTACAGGTCATGACCATGCTGCGGCAGCTGGCCGATGCCGGTCGCGTGGTGCTGGTGGTGACGCACTCGCTGAGCTACCTCGATCTCTGCGACCAGGTGCTGCTGATGGCGCCCGGCGGCAAGACGGCGTATTGCGGCCCGCCCGACGAAATCGAAGCGACCATGGGAACTACCAACTGGGCCAAGATCTTTGGCATGGTGGGTGCGGACCCCGACGAGGCCAACCGGCGGTTCCTCGCCCAGCTCAAACCACCCCCGGCCGGAGCCGAGGCGGACAAGCCGGCAGATCTGGGCGCCCCGGCCCGCTCCAGCACGCGTCGCCAGTTCGCCACGATCGCCCGCCGCCAGATTCGGTTGATCGTTGCCGACCGTGCCTACTTCATCTTTCTGGCGGTGTTGCCGTTCGTGATGGGCGCGCTGGCGCTCACCGTTCCGGGCTCGACGGGATTTCGCGTCGCCGATCCAAACGGTGACGGCTCCGATGAGCCCGGCTCGGTGTTGATGTTGCTCACCATGGCCGCCGTCTTCATGGGTACCGCGTTGACGATCCGCGACCTCATCGGCGAGCGCCCCATCTTCCGTCGAGAACAGGCGGTCGGCCTGTCCACCAAGGCGTATCTGCTCGCGAAGATGGCCGTGTTCTTCGTGTTTGCCGTCATCCAGTCGGCGATCGCGACGACGATCACGATTCTGGGGAAGGGAGCACCGACGCGGCCGGCCCTGCTCCTCGGCAGCGCCACCCTGGAGCTGTACGTCGCAACCGCCGCGATGTGCGTCACCGCGGCGATGATCGGCCTGGTCCTGTCCTCCCTCGCCCGCTCCAACGAGCAGATCATGCCGCTGCTGGTGGTTTCTCTGATGTTGCAGTTGGTGCTCTGCGGCGGCATGGTCCCTGTGACCGACCGGATCGGTCTCGACCAGATGTCGTGGGCGGTGCCCTCGCGTTGGGGGTACGCGGCGCAGGCCTCGACCGTCGACTTGTGGACGATCGAGCCCGGACCCCTCGCCCCGAAAGACAGCCACTTCAAACACACGGCGCAGACCTGGCTGTTCGATGTGGGCATGTTGGCGTTGTTGACGGTCGTGTACGCGGGATTCGTCGGGTGGCGCAGCCGGCTCAAGCGCCATTGATCCGCTAGATGAAGTCCAAGGCCTCAACCGTGGCGACAGGGCCTTCGTGCGTGGGGCGGTTCGCGCCGCCGATGCAGTAGACGGTGTTGCCCACCGCCGCGACCACCTCGGCGTGACGCGGAGTTGGCATGGGACGCAACGTGGTCCACGTTCGGTCGGCGATGTCGTACATCTCGGCCACGCCCACCACCTGCGTCGGTTCCTCGCCGCCGACCGCCACTATTCGGCCGTCGATGAACGCGGCGCCGTAGCTGCCGCGAGGGGTCGGCATGTCGCCCAACTTGATCCAACTCCCGGCTTGCGGGTCGAACCGTTCCAACGCCGCGGTGTTCTTGTCGGCCGACAGGAATCTCCCGCCGAGCGCGTACACGTAGGTGCCGTCCGACACCGCCGCGAGATGCTCACGCGGAGTTGGCATGTCGGCCGCGTCGTGCCACGAGCTGCCGTCGAAGACCTCGGTTTGCGGGACGAGCTGCTTGGCGTTCTGGCCGCCGACGACGACCAGTTTGTCACCAACTACCGCGGCTGCTAGTGCCGCGCGAGGATGCGTGAGGTTGGGCAACTCGACCCAGTTGCCGCCGCGCAACGCGAACACCTTGTTGGACGCCTGGGTGAGGTCGCTGCTGGCGCCCCCGAGCACCACCACCTCGCCGCGATAGGTCGTTGCCGCGGCGTGGTGCAGTGGGATCGGCAAGGCGGGTTGTGGTTGCCAGGCGCCGGTGCGCGGGTCATAGCTTTCGACCGTCTGCAGGGCGACTCCGTCGCGCAGGCCGCCCATGATCCAGATCTTGTCGTCGAGCACGGTCCACGCCGTCATCAACCGCGCCGTCGGCGCGTCCGGCAGGGAACGCCACTGCGCGGCCGGCTGCATCCGGCGCGGCGGTAGTTGCAGCGCCTCCGCCGACGAGGTCGCCTGGCCGTCGCCGACATCGCTCGAACCGCCGATCGAGTACACGGCCTGCCCTACCGCGTCGACCGCCATGCCGTGCCGCGCAATCGCCATGTCCGGCAGACCCGCCCACGCATTCGTCGTGAGATCGAGTACCGACACGCTCTTCAGGACCTGTCCGGCCGACTGCCCGCCGACGGCGACCAGGCGACGGTCGGCCAGTGCCAGGCCCAGGTCACCGCGTGGCTGCGGAAGGTCGGGCAATCGCGCCCAGCTTTTCGCGGTCGGGTCGTATGCCTCGACCGTCGCCAGGTCGGTTCTCCCGTTGCTGCCGCCCACCGCGTACACCAGCTTTCCGTCCGACGCGGCCGCCAGCATCTGTCGGGGGGTCGGTATCGGCGTGCCCAGGGCCCAGGAGTTGCCGTCGAAGACCTCGGTGGTGTTCAGCAACGCGCCGTTCGCGTCGACGCCGCCGGTGACGATGATGCGGTCTCCCACGACCGAGGCCGCAGCGGCCGCCCGTGGCTGCAGTAGGTGGGGCAGCTCGACCCAGTGGCTGTTGACTACCCGCCAAACCTGGTCGCTGGCAACCTTTTGCGTACCCGCCGCGCGCCAGCCGCCGAGTACTATCGGGTTTCCCCGCCACGTCACCGCCATGGCGTGCTGAACCGGAACCGGAAGATCGTCGCCGCTCTTCCAGCTGTCGATGATCGGGTCGTAGCCCTCGTGGTTGGCGACGAGCGCGTGGTTGCTTCCCATCCCGCCGAAGATCCAGATGGTGCCGTCGGCTTGCGTGGTTGCCGCCGCTTGGCGCGCGATGCGCGCGTTGGTGATCGGCTGCCACTTCACCGGTTGGCCGCTCGGTTGATTGGCGGCGGTCTGGTGGTGTTTGTTGCCCTGGGTGAGCAGCACGTAGACCCCGCTGCCGAGCACCACCACCGCCACCACGATCCCCACCACGATCAGAGGCGCCGTGAGGCGGTTGCGCTTCTTGCCCGACGAGCTCAACCACTTCACCGCCCCGGCGGCCGGCCCGCGGCGCGCGACCGCGGGTGGGTCCGTGGAACTCGACGGCGTGATCGCGTCGGTGGCGCTGGTCGGTGCGGCGAGGGCTTCGGTCGGCTCAGGTACGTTGGGCCTCGCCGGAATTGGTTCTCGCCTGTCCACGGATGGACCGCGTGGACCGGTCTGCTGCGGGCCGCTAGGACGCGACGGTGCGGGCGTCGTTCTGCGATCGTTGAGCGGATGGATCAGCGAGGTGGCGCTTTCCGGGTCGGCATTTCGTGGGGCCGGTTTGGCGATGCGCGGCGGTTTTGGAGCCGGTGTCCCCGTATTCCCGCCACGCCCGGCCGGCGAGAAGGTCCGCGCGTTGGCGGGACCCGCCGAGCCACGCACCGTGCGCTCCGAGCCGGCGCCGACGGCGGTGATGGCCATTGCATCGGGTTTCAAGCCGTTCCGGCGCAGGCTTTCCTGCAATCCGCGACCGAACTCCGCCGCCGACGCCGGCCGCTCGGCCGAGTCGACCGCCATCGCCGTCTCGATCGCCGAACACACCGCGTCGGGGATTCCGACGGGGCGCAAGTCCGGGACCCGGGTGCTGTTGATTCGTGTGTAATGCGCGAGCAGGTCTTCGCTGCCGCGGCGTTCGTACGCGGGATTGCCGGCAATGAGCGAATACAGCGTGGCGCCAAGCGAATAGACGTCGCTGCCGACGGTCGCGGGATCGCCCGCCATCACCTCGGGTGCCAGGTAATCGATTGTGCCGGAGAATAATCCGGCCGCCGTTTCATATCCCCCGGTGATGTGGGCGGTCCCGAAGTCGGTCAGTTGCGGTTCGCCATAGTCGTTGACGAGGACGTTGGCGGGCTTGATGTCGCGGTGCAAGGTGCCGCTCAGGTGTGCGGTTTCCAGTGCGCCGCAGAGCTTTACACCGATCCGTGCAGCTTCGGGCCAGGCGATGGGGCCCTCGCGCCGCACCCGTAGGCTCAGCGAGCCCGCGCGGCAGTACGACATGACGATGTACGGGCGGCCGCTCGGGGTCAGGCCGACCCGCAAAATGTTGACGATGTTGGGGTGGCCCGACAGTCCACCCATGGCGTAACCCTCGCGGAGAAACCGTTCGCGGCCGGCGTCGTCGATGAATGTCGGTA
>DASTKA010000290.1:0-2906 GCA_035716165.1 Mycobacterium sp.
GCGGTGACCGCGTTCGTCCAGGAAGTGGCCGGCCGCAACGTGGTGCTGCTGGCGTATTCGGAATTCGGGCGCCGGGTGCGCGCCAATGCCTCGCAGGGCACCGATCACGGCACGGCCGGCCCCGTCTTCGTCGCGGGCGCACCCATCAAGGGCGGCTTCTACGGCGAACAGCCCAGCCTCACCGACCTCGACAACGGGGATCTGAAGTACACCACCGATTTTCGTGACATCTACGCCGAGCTGCTGACGCGAACAGTCGGGACCGATCCCACGCCGGCGGTGGCTACCGGGCGAAACAGCCTGGGCTTCCTATCCGCCTAGCGCGTTCACGCAGTCGCGGGCGATGGCCAGCTCTTCGTTGGTCGGGACCACCAGCACCGCGATCGGTGAATCGTCGGCGGAGATCTGGCGTGCACCCTTGCCGCCGCCGAGGTTACGCCGCTCATCGAGGACGATGCCCAGCTCCTCCATGCCGGCGACCGCGTCGCGGCGCACCGCTGGGTCGTTCTCGCCGATCCCGGCGGTGAAGCTGATGACGTCGGTGTGGCCGAGCACGGCCAGGTAGGCGCCGATGTACTTGCGCAACCGATGCGTGAACACGCTGTACGCCAATTGTGCTGATTCGTCCCCGGATTCGATCATCGTCCGTAGCCGGCGGAAGTCGCGCTGACCGGACAGTCCCAACACCCCGGAGCGCTGATTGAGCATGGACTCGACGTCGTGGACGCTCATCTTTGCCGCGTGCGACAGATAGCCGACGACGCTGGGATCGATATCGCCGCTGCGCGTGCCCATCACCAGCCCCTCCAGTGGCGTCAGGCCCATCGACGTGTCCAGGGGCCGGGTGCCGGCGATCGCCGAGGCGGAGCAGCCGTTACCCAGGTGCAGTACAATCTGTTTCACGCCGCCGACCGATCGGTCCAGGAACGCGGCGGCCTGCTCGCTGACGTAGCGGTGCGACGTACCGTGGAACCCGTACCGGCGGATCTTATACTGCTGGGCCAGCTCGCGGTCGATCGCGTAGGTGGCCGCCGCGGGCGGCAGGTCATGGAAGAACCCGGTGTCGAAGACCGCGATGTGTGCGATATCGGGCAGCAGTTTTCGCGCTACCTCGATTCCCTTGAGCGCGGGCGGGTTGTGCAGCGGCGCCAACTCCGACAGTTTGTGCAGCCTGTCGATCACCGCGTCGTCCAGCAGGGTGGGGCGATAAAAAGTGTTGCCGCCGTGCACCACTCGGTGACCCACCGCGACGATGCCGCTGGCCTTGAGGTCGATGCCGTCGCCGGCCAACGTGTCGAACGCGCGGCGCAGCGCGGCGTCGTGATCGGGAACCGACGACGATTCCTCCCCGATCCGCTCCACGAGGCCCGTCGCCCGCGCGACACCCGAATCAGGGTCGACCACTTGGTATTTCAGAGAGGATGAGCCGGAGTTGATCACCAATACCAGGCGAGCGCCACCGGTTTTGGTCACGGCTTACCCTGCGCCTGGATCGCGGTGATGGCCACGGTGTTGACGATGTCTTCGACCAACGCGCCCCGCGACAGGTCGTTCACCGGCTTGCGCAGGCCCTGCAGGACGGGCCCGATGGCAAGCGCTCCGGCACTGCGCTGCACCGCTTTGTAGGTGTTGTTGCCGGTATTGAGATCGGGGAAGATCAGCACCGTGGCACGGCCGGCCACCGGCGAGTCGCGCAGTTTGGTGGCGGCGACGGACGGTTCGATCGCGGCGTCATACTGGATGGGTCCTTCCACCGGCAGGTCAGGGTTACGTTTCCTCACCAATTCCGTTGCTTTCCTTACCTTATCGACGTCCGCACCGGTACCCGAGTCGCCGGTGGAGTACGACAGCATCGCCACCCGCGGTTCGATGCCGAACTGCGCGGCGGTGCGCGCCGACGAGATCGCGATGTCGGCCAGCTGCTCCGGCGTCGGATTCGGGATGATGGCGCAGTCGCCGTAGGCCAGCACCCGATCGGGCAGGCACATCAGGAAGATGCTCGACACCGTCGAGACATCCGGCACCGTCTTGATGATCTCGAATGCCGGCCGAACGGTGTGCGCCGTGGTGTGCGCGGCGCCGGACACCATGCCGTCGACATGGGAGTTGTGCACCAGCATGGTGCCGAAATAGGTGTTGTCGCGCATGACCTCGCGGGCCTGCTCGACGGTGACGCCCTTGGCCTTACGCAACTCGGCGTACTGGTCCGCGAACTCGTTGCGCAGCCGGCTGTCGCGCGGGTCGATCACCGTGGCATCACCCAGGTCTACGCCGAGTTCTCCCGCTCGCTGGCGGATTCGGGCCTCGTCGCCCAGGATGGTCAGGTCGGCGACCCGGCGCTGCAGCACCCGGCCGGCGGACTGCAGGATCCGGTCGTCGTCGCCTTCGGGAAGCACGATGTGCTTGCGATCCGCACGCGCCTGCAGCGTCAGCTGATGAATGAACATCTGCGGCGTGATGACGGTGGGGATCGGAATGGCAAGCTGCGCAAGCAGATCGGTGATATCGACGTGAGTGTCCATCAGCTCCAGCGCGGTGTCGATTTTGCGCTGTGAGGTAGCGGTGACCCTGCCCCGGGCCGACGCCGCCGCGCTGGCGGTGTCGTAGGTGCCCAGCGTGGTGGCGACGATGGGCAGGCGCAGCCGAAGTCCGGCGACCAGGGCGGCGATGGACGGATGCAGCTGAAAGCCCCCGTTGAGCACGATGCACGACAGCGACGGAAAGCCCTCCGCGGCATGGGCACTGGCGACCGCGAGCACCACGTCGGAGCGGTCGCCGGGGGTGATGACGGCCATTCCGTCGCGCAGCCGTTCCAGGACGTGGTCGGCGGTCATGCCGGCGACCAGCACGCCGGTGACCTCGCGTTCGCGCAGCGACTGTTCGCCGCTGACCGGCGCGCCGCCGAC
>DASTKA010000291.1:0-3015 GCA_035716165.1 Mycobacterium sp.
ATGGCCCTGAGTACTGTCGCCGAACATGGAGGGGTCGCGTCATTTCCGGCAGCAGCGTTCGAACCGGCTGCGGCGCCGCCTGCCCGGCTGATGTCGGCATATGACGATCTGCTTGCCGCCGTCAAGTACGTCCGAGACCGCACCGGTGATCCGAACGCATGGCAGACGGGATTGGGGCCGGACGAAGTGGCCGCCGTGACCACCCCGACCACTCCACCAGGACAGGTCGAGGCGATCTTGCGCAAGATCCGTCAACAGCACGCGGGCATCTTCGGCACCGAATCGACGGCCAATCCACCCGCGAGTCGGCCGGCCGCCGCAACCGCCCCACCGCCGGATCGGGAGACAGGCGATGCCGCGGACGCCATCGCCCACGCCGAAGCCGCCCTCGCACAACAGAATTCGGTGAGCTCCCAGCTGGACATGCAGGTGGTCTCGGCCATCCTGAACGCGCACCTGAGGGCGGTGGACGGCAGAGACGCGCTCATCAAGTTGCAGCACGAGACTGAAGCTGCGGTACGGACCAGATCCGACCTGGACACTCCAGCGGGAGCGCGCGATTTCCAGCGGTTTCTCATCGGCAAACTACGAGACATTCGCGAGGTCGTCCTGAACGCCAGCCTGGATGACACGTCGAAGTCAGCGCTGATGGCGGCTTGGACGTCGCTGTACGACGCCTCCAAAGCAGAGCCGGGCGAACAACCGCGAGCCGCGGCGCCCGTTGCCGATGCGGCCGCGGCAGGCGCGACCGAAGATCCCGATGCCGAGGGGGATCCGCTGCTGGACTCCATGTTCGACGACGACGGACTGATGTCCGGGGATGTCCCGGGCCCGGATCCTGCCGCCGCCGGCGCTGCGATGCCGCCCGTCCCGCAGCAGCCGATGGCACCCGCCATGCCTACCTTCGGTGGCGGCTCATTGCCGGGGCTGGGCTCTGCGCCCGCATCCATGGCCGGCTGGGAAAGGCCCGGCGGTCTTCCGCTCGCCGGGCTGCAGGGCGGTGACGAGGCCGGCCCGGCGCGCAAAGATCTGGCCGACGAGGAGTTGCCGGACGCCCAAGCCCAGGACCCGGCGGTGCACGACGGCTCCAATGAGGTCGACGGTGGGACGGACGACCAGCAGGGCGGGTCATCCGATGAGCCGGCCCCCGGTCCCACACCAGTGACCTTGCCCGACGGGGAAACGATCACCGCCGCCAATCCGCAGTTGGCAGCCGCGATCAAGGCCGCGGTCGGCGGCACCCCGATAGCGGAGGCTTTTCGACAGCAGGGAATGACCATTCCACCGCCGGGAACCGAGGTCGCCAGCCCTATCGATTCCCTGCGGGTGACTCCGGGCGATATCGGGATGTTCACCGATCGCCACGCGCTCGCGCTCAGCCCTGGCAAGGCGCTTCTCGATGGCCAAATTCAACACATCGCCACCGTGAGCGGGCCGAGCTTCCTAGGCTGGGAGCATCCGCCGGCGGCGACCGCGGCAGCAACGACGCCGGCCAAGCCCGACACACCGACACCCACCCGGCCGGCGACCTCGTCGACCACCTGACAGAAATTCGCCCGCGCAACCGGCGGCCGTCAACAGGAGACAGCGATGGCAGATTCGATTCATGTAGTGCCCGGGCACCTACGTCAGGCCGCCGCGCACCATCAGGAGACCTCGGAGTATTTGCGCACCGTTCCGTCGTCGCACGCCGCGATTCAGGAGAGCCTCGATTCGCTGGGGCCGATCTTCAGCGAGCTGCGCGACGCGGGCCGTGAGCTGCTGGAACATCGTCGTCAGTGTTACGAGCAGCAAGCTGCCGACCACGCCGACCTGGCCGACAAACTCACCGATTCGGCGGCGATGTGGGAACAGCATGAGCAGGACGCGGCGGGTAAGTTCGGCGACATCGTCGACCGCGGTCGATGACCGACGCGAATCCCGCTTTCGACACCGTTCACCCGAGTGGACACATCCTTGTCCGCTCCTGCCGCGGCGGCTATTTGCACAGCGTCGCGCTGAGTGAAGAGGCGATGGAAACCGACGCTGAGACGCTGGCGCGGGGCATTCTCCTGACCGCCGACGTATCGTGCCTCAAAGCGTTGCTGGAAATTCGCGACGAGATCGTCGCGGCCGGGCACACGCCCTCCGCGGAAGTCCCGACCACGCGCGACCTCGATGCGGCCATCGAAAAGTTGCTGACGCACAAACTGCGTCGCCGTCGCGGCGCGGTCTAGAGGGCTGTCAGCGAGCGACCAGGCCTAGCGTAGCCACGGCTTGGCGACGCTGGGATCGGGTGCGATACCGGTCGGCGGCGCTACCGGATTGGGGCCGAACAACTCTCGCGCGTGAGCGAGCAACGAGCGCACCTCGTCGAGTTGCTGCTGCAGTGCAGAATCAGCCATGTCCTCACGCTACCCAGGCCCTTGCCGCCGCACAATTCACTGACCGCATAAGTCGTCCGCCAAGTCCCGGTACGCTTAGCCGGTGGCGGTCTTCGGTCGGATGTCGGCGCGCCAGCGCCTCCGGAGAGCTACCCGGGAATCACTGGCGATGCCGGCTTTCAGCTCTTCTATCGACTGCACCCCGTGGGTGACAGGTGGGCTGTGGCCTGCCGAGTTGTCGACGGTTACGCCCGAAACAGCCACTCTCGCTGAACATCTCAGGGCCGACTTGCAACGAATTGCTCACGCCGCCAACGACGAACTGAAGTTGCTCAAGCGCGCCGGGATGACCGACCCGTCGCGCCAGGCGGCGGAGGCACAAGTCATCGACGAAGCCCGCGCCCGCGCGGCGCGCCGGGTCGAATCGACGATTCGCTACCTGCATGTGGTGCAGAACGGCGGTCAAGCCCCCACTCCTCCCCCGCCGAGGCCCGAGCCGTCCAACGCAGACCTGGACACCACGCAGGTGCTGCCCGCGATCCGCGAGGTAAAGGCCGTTCCCGAAGCGCCCGCGCCGAGTTCACCCGAGCCGACGCGACGACCGGGCGGACGGCGTCACCGTCGAGAGTCCGCGGTTGAGCCGTTCGGCGCC
>DASTKA010000292.1:0-2331 GCA_035716165.1 Mycobacterium sp.
CAGCGCCGCGTCGTCGAGCGCGACTCGGCCGTCTTCCATAGTCGGCAGCAACTGCCGCTCGAATCCATGGGCGGCCATCAGGGCCAGGTTGGGGCCGTACTCGCCGGGCAGGCAAGCCACTCGCCGGCGTTCCGACGGCCAGCCGCCCAGTAACAGATCCAGAGCATTCAGCGAGCCGGTGGTGAAAACCACCTCGGCATCGGACATTCCGGTCAGTGCGGCGAACGCGGCGCGCCCGGCGTCGAGCACCGGCGCCGCCGCTTCAGCCGCGACATAGCCACCGACTTCGGACTCGTTTCGCGCGTGCCGCGCGGTGGCCTCGATCACCGCCAGGCTCTGCCGTGAACAGGCCGCGTTGTCCAGGTGCAGTCCGGCCATCGGCGGGCGGGCTGACCGCCATTGGTCGGCCAGCGCCGTACCAGCGGTCACTTCGCGGCCAACGACAACCCGAAGTCCCCGGCCTCGTCGGTCCACCACCGGGTGCGACGCAACCCCGCGGCGGCCAGTTCGCCAGTCACCTTGTCGGAGTGGAACTTGCACGACACCTCGGTGAGCATTTCCTCGCCGGCCGCGAAGTCGACGGTCAGCTCGAGCGCGCCGACCCGCACCCGCTGACGACGGTCGGACCGCAACCACATTTCGATGCGTTCCTCCGCCGCGTTCCAGCGGGCGACGTGCCGGTAGGCGTCGAGGTCGAAATCGGCGTCGAGCTCCCGGTTGACCACCGCCAGCACATTGCGATTGAACGCCGCCGTCACGCCGGCGGCATCGTCATAGGCGCGCACCAGCCGCTCGGTGTCCTTGACCAGGTCGGTGCCCAGCAGCAGGCTGTCGCCGGGCCGCATCTGCGCGGACAGCGCGGCAAGGAATTCCGCGCGCGGTCCGGGCGTGAGGTTGCCGATCGTCGACCCCAGGAACACGAACAGCCGTCGCCCACCTTCGGGTATCTCGGTGAGGTGCTCTTCGAAATCGCCGCAGACGGCTTTGATTTCGACGCCGGCGTATTCCTGCTGGATCGCCGCGGCGGCCGTCGACAGGATGCTGGCGTCGACGTCGAACGGCACGAATCGGCGCAACGAACCCCGACCGCGCAGTGCGTCGAGCAACACCCGGGTCTTCTCCGAGGTGCCGCTGCCCAATTCCACCAGCGTGTCGGCCTCGCTGACCGATGCGACTTCGGCCGCCCGCGCGCGCAAGATCTGCGCCTCGGCGCGGGTCGGATAATACTCGGGCAACCGAGTGATCTGGTCGAACAGATCGCTGCCCACAGAATCGTAGAACCATTTGGGCGGCAATGTCTTTGGCGTCTTCTGTAGACCGTCGAGCACATCACGGCGCAACGCGTGGTACGCCGAGTCGGCGGCCAGGTGGTTCGACAGCGACAGCGTCATCAAGATCCTCTCGACTGATCCAGCGGCGTCAGCGTGACACCATCGGCAGTGACTTCGACAAGGTGGCGGTCCGGCACGTCCTCCCAGTCGGAGTCGTTGTCATAGGGTTCGCTGGCCAGGACCACACCATCGGCGCGGCGCAGGATGGACAGCGTGTCCCCCCAGGCCGTCGCCAACATGCGAGAGCCGTTGGCGGCCAGAATGTTCAGCCGGGCTCCCGCATCGGCGGCCGCGATCTGGGCGATGGTCTCCCCCAGCGCGTCGAGGCCGCGCTCGAAGATGGCGGCCGCCAGTATCGCGCTGTCGCAGACCGATTCGGCCCGCGCCGGCTGCGGCAACACGGCACGATCGACGATCCCGTTGTGCGACAACAACCACTGCCCGTCGGTGAACGGCGCGGTCGCGCTGACCTCGATCGGCATGCCGACGGTGGCCGAGCGCACCGCGGCCACCACGCAGTGGCTGCGCAGCGCGGGCGCGATGGAATCGAACGACACGTCCCCCCACAGCGGCGCCTGGCTGCGCCAGCGGCGCGGCACCCCGCCACCCGACGAGCCTTCCGCCGAGGAGTCGAAAAACCCGACGCCCCAACCGTCGGCGTTGAGCAGGCAATGCTTTTGCCGGCGTGGCGCGTAAGACTGCACCCGCAGCCCGAACGGCGGGTCGAGCACCAGCGAAGAAACCGTGACCTCGGTCCCCAGCCATCCCAGGTGCCGGCACATCAGGCGGAATCCCCGGCGTCGCCGACGTCCCACGCCAACCGGACACCGGAGAAGATCTGGCGCCGGTACGGGTGATCCCAGTTGCGGAAACTCGGGCGGATGATGCCCGGTTCGACGGCCCACGAGCCGCCGCGCAGCACCCGGTAGTCGCCGTCGAAGAACGGTTGCGAATAGCTCTCGTAGAGCATCGGGACAAACCCCGGCCAGGGCCGCAGCGG
>DASTKA010000293.1:0-7608 GCA_035716165.1 Mycobacterium sp.
GACCTCCCGCGCGACGTCGGCCAGCTTGATGTTCAGCGCCTGGGAGTGGCGCCGCAACAGGTCGAACGCCTCGTCCTCGCTCATTTCGTGCAGCATCATCAGCATGCCGACGGCCTTGCCGATCTCGCGGTTGCTGAGCAGTCCGCGCCGCAGGCTCGAGGCGTCTTCGCCCTTGGCGACCGCGTTGATGGCGACACTCGCGAACGCGGCCAGCACCGCCGCGCGCCCGGCGGATTCGGAGTCGAACATGTTCGGGGTATCGCTGAACAGATTCAGCGCGGCCCCTTTGCGCTTGTCGACGAGGAGCCGAAAGCCCATCGCACCGCGCACCGGAGTCTCGGCGACCAGAATTTCCGCCAGCTTGGGCCACAGCGACGCACTGGTCAGGTCCGGCTCGATCTGTGGTGTCTCTTCCTCGATGGCGTCGACGCAGGGCCCGTCGCCGGCACGCCGTTCGAGGTCGTCGATGGCCTGCGCCAGCCGGTCGCTGGCACCGACCGTCAGGTATTTGTCGTTCTCACGCACCAACAGGCTGGCGTGGTCACAGCCACGGACAGTCAGGGTGGCGGCCACGCAGATGGCGGCGTACATCTGGTTGACGTCCGAGCCCTGATAGATGATCTCGGCGAGGGCGGCGAAGACCGTCGCGGGGTCGGCCTTCTCCCCGCCAGTCACGGGTGCGCCCGCGCCGGTCTTCGATTCCTCCGCCATGCTGGTGCCTCGTTTCATGTCGGCGGTGTGGTCCGTGTCGACCGCCGTAAATTATGGGTCGCCGACGCCAGCCTTACACGCCGTTTCGTCCGGTTGCTTCGGATCCGGGCATGTTGCCGGTCGACGTTGACCGCCGAGTCCCCGCTGACGAGCGCAGGACCCGCACGTCTGAACCTTCACGGATCGCCAGACGTTGGAAGATGGTTCTACCACGCCAAGTATGCGTGCGCTGAGGGGCCGGTGATGTCCCGCTCACAGGTTTCGGCCGGCCGCGCGAGGGAAGGACGTTCTGATGGGAGTGACCGTCGCCGTGACCGGACCGACCGGGGAGATCGGCATCTCCGCGGTGACGGCGCTGGAACGCGAACCCGCCGTCGACGCGATCATCGGAATGGCGCGCCGGCCGTTCGATCCCTCGTCGCGCGGGTGGCAGAAGACCACCTATCAGCAGGGCGACATCCTGGCCCGCGACGCCGTCGACGCCCTGGTCGCCCGGGTCGACGTGGTGATCCACCTGGCCTTCATCATCATGGGGTCACGCGAGGAGAGCGCCCGCGTCAATCTGCAAGGCACCCGCAATCTCTTCGAGGCGACCGTGGCCGCCGAGCGACCCCGGCGCCTGGTGTACACCTCGTCGGTGGCGGCGTACGGCTACCACTCCGACAACCCCGTCCCGCTGACCGAGGACGTGCCGGCCCGCGGGTCCGGGGAGCACTACTACTCAGAACAGAAGGCGGCCTGCGAGGCCCTGCTCGCCGACATCACCAAGGATTCGTCGCTCGAGGTGTTCGTGTTGCGGCCGTGCATCGTCGCGGGCCCCGAAGCCACCGCCCTGGCCGACGCGATGCCGTGGAACCAGCTGCCGGCGCCGGTGCGCGCCGTGGTCAAGGCCGTCCCCATTTTGAAGCCGGTGGTGCCGGATCCGGGATACCCGTTGCAACTGGTTCACCACGACGACGTCGCGACGGCGATCGCGCTGGCGGCCACCGCCCCGGCGCCGCCGGGGGTGTACAACATCGCCGGTGACGGGGTCGTGACGGTGGCCGACGTGGCCAGGGCGCTCGGCGGCCGGCCGGTGCGGGTTCCCGCCGTAGCCGCCACGGCCGCCTCGGCGGCTATTTCGCGGGTGCCGCGGGTGCCGTCCATGCTGGAATGGCTGCATTCCGCGCGGACGTCGATGGTCATGGACACCAGCAAGGCCAAGACGCAACTGGGCTGGCGCCCGCTGCACTCCTCGGCCGAGACGCTGGAAGCGCTGGCTTCCGGGGTGTGAGCGCGTTGTTGGCGGCTTGCGGTTCGCCACGCCCGGCCGGGGTAGTTTGATCCCGTGGGTTTCCAGCGTTCCGCCGCTTCTCGCGACGTCGCCTTCGGCGGTGAAATCGCGTAGTGGGGCACGTAACGTCGCGCCGGCGGGTAACTCATCTGACCGCCGGGAAAGCGATCACCCGACCCGAGACCCTGGTCGTGGAGGAACCGCTCGAGATCCGGGTCGACGGCGCGGCGGTCACCGTGACGATGCGCACACCCGGATCGGATTTTGAACTCGCCCAGGGCTTTCTGCTCACCGAAGGCGTCATCGCGGGCCGAGACGACGTGGGCAGCATCCGCTACTGCGCCGGGCGCGACGAGCGCGGCGCGAACACCTACAACGTGTTGGACGTGACGTTGGCCGCCGGGGTCGCGAAACCCGGCCTCGATGTCACCCGCAACTTCTACACCACCTCGTCGTGCGGGGTGTGCGGCAAGGCGTCACTCGAGGCGGTGCGGCTGATCAGCCGGTTCTCGCCCGGCGCGGATCGCGCCGGGGTCGCCGCGGCCACGCTGAAGGCGATGCCCGACCAATTACGCGCCGCCCAAAAGGTTTTCGACAGCACCGGCGGCCTGCACGCGGCGGCGCTGTTCGGGGTGGACGGCGCAATGCTGGTGGTTCGCGAAGACGTCGGCAGGCACAACGCGGTTGACAAGGTGATCGGCTGGGCGACCGAACACCGGCGGATACCGTTGCAGGCCGCGGTGTTGCTGGTCAGCGGCCGGGCGTCGTTCGAGTTGACGCAGAAGGCCGTGATGGCGGGGATCCCGGTGCTGGCGGCCGTCTCCGCGCCCTCGTCGCTGGCGGTATCGCTGGCCGAGGAGGCCGGCATCACGCTGGTGGCGTTTCTGCGGGAGGACTCGATGAACATCTATACCCGGGCGGACCGCATTACCTAGCCGGGTGTCCCACCGCCGGCTGTGGATGGGCACCGCACTGGGGATAACCGGCCGTTGCGGACGGCCTCGGGACGCGATGGCGGCCCGGCCCGTCGGGACGGCCGGGCACCGTGACCCGCATGACGACCGAAACGACGATGACCCGGATCCAGCTGGGGGCGATGGGCGAGGCGCTTGCCGTGGATCATCTGACGCGGATGGGATTGCGGATCCTGCAACGCAACTGGCGTTGCCGCTACGGCGAGCTCGACATCATCGCCCGCGACGACGCCGCTTCGACGGTGGTGTTCATCGAGGTGAAGACCCGCACCGGCGACGGATACGGGGGACTGGCGCATGCCGTCACCCCGCGCAAGGTCCGGCGGCTGCGCAGGCTCGCCGGCCTGTGGCTGGCCGGCCAGGACCAGCGCTGGGCGGCGATCCGCATCGACGTGATCGGCGTGCGGGTCGGGCGGCGCCGCACCCCGGAAATCACCCACCTGCAAGGGATCGGCTGATGGCGCTGGGACGCGCGTTCTCCGTCGCGGTGCGCGGCGTGGACGGACAGATCGTGGAGATCGAGGCCGACATCGCCTCGGGGCTGCCGGGTGTGCACCTGGTGGGCCTGCCCGATGCCGCGCTGCAGGAGTCGCGCGACCGGGTGCGGGCGGCGGTCACCAACTGCGGCAACAGCTGGCCGCAGGCGCGGCTCACCCTGGCGCTGTCACCGGCGACGTTGCCCAAGATGGGTTCCGTCTACGACATCGCCCTGGCTGCCGCCGTGTTGTCGGCGCAGCGCAAGAACCCCTGGGAGCGGCTCGAGAAGACGGTGCTGCTGGGCGAGCTGTCACTGGACGGCCGGGTCCGCCCGGTGCGCGGGGTGCTGCCGGCCGTCCTGGCCGCAAAGCGTGACGGCTGGCCGGACGTGGTCGTGCCGGTGGACAACCTTGCCGAGGCAAGCCTGGTCGATGGCATCGACGTGTGGGGCGTGCGCACGTTGGGGCAGCTGCGGAAGTGGTTCAACGGCAACGGCGTCCTCGACAGCAGGACCGAAGCGGCGCCCACGGACTCCGAGCCTGCGGCGGATCTGGTCGATGTCGTCGGGCAGACGCAGGCGCGGTTCGCGGTGGAGGTGGCCGCCGCCGGAGCGCATCACCTGATGCTCACCGGGCCGCCGGGAATCGGCAAAACGATGCTCGCCCAGCGCCTGCCGGGGCTGCTGCCGCCGTTGACGGATGCCGAGTCGCTGGAGGTCACGGCGATTCACTCGGTGGCCGGGTTGCTGTCGGGTGACACGCCGCTGATCACCAGGCCGCCGTTCGTGGCGCCACATCACAGTTCGAGCGTCGCCGCGCTCGTCGGGGGAGGGTCCGGGATGGCGCGCCCGGGTGCGGTCAGTCGAGCGCATCGCGGGGTGCTCTTCCTCGACGAGTGCGCCGAGATCCGGGTCAGCGCGCTGGAAGCCCTGCGAACACCGTTGGAGGACGGCGAGATTCGCCTCGCCCGCCGCGACGGGGTGGCGTGTTATCCCGCCCGATTCCAGCTGGTTCTGGCCGCCAACCTGTGCCCGTGCGCGCCGGCCGACCCGCAGGACTGCATCTGCGCGGCGGCGGCCAAACGCCGCTACCTGGGCAAGCTGTCGGGGCCTCTGCTGGACCGGGTGGACCTGCGCGTGCAGATGCATCAGGTGAAGGCCGGGGCGTTCGCGGGCGGGGACGGTGAATCGACGGCGCAGGTGTGCCACCGGGTGGGGCTGGCCCGCGCCGCCGCGGCCCAACGCTGGCTACCGCACGGTTTTCGCACGAACGCCGAAGTCAGCGGGGCGTTGCTGCGACGAGAGTTCCGTCCCAGCAACGCGGCCATGGAGCCGCTGCAGAGGGCGCTGGACCGAGGGCTGCTCAGCATCCGTGGCCTCGACCGGACCTTGCGGGTCGCGTGGAGCCTGGCCGACCTGGCGGGCCGCACCACGCCCGGGATCGACGAGGTCGCCGCCGCGCTCAGCTTCCGTCAACCCGGGGAGCAGCGATGAGCCCCGCGATCCACCGGCCGGGCGGGCTACCAGCGCGCCAAGGTCAGCCAATCGGTGTGCCCACCCCTGAGCGCTATCGCCACGGTCACCAAACTCGCGAAAGCGCGGGCGAATTGGGCCAGGGCACGGGGGCACGGCGATGACGACGACACCCGACGCCTCCGAGCAGCGCGCCTGGGCCTACCTGTCCCGGGTGGTCGAGCCGCCCTGCGCCGAACTCGCCGCCCTTGTGCAACGCGTCGGCCCGGTCGAGGCGGCCGAGCGGGTCCGGCGTGGCCTGGTCGACGACGACCTGGCCCGGCGGACCGAGGCTCGACGCGAAATCGACCGCAGTGCAGCCGATCTCGAGATGCTCGCCCGGCGTGGTGGCCGGTTGATCACCCCCGACGACGACGAGTGGCCACTGCTGGCGTTCGCCGCATTCCGCGGTGTCGCACCGCGACCCGGCGGCGGTGCGCCGATGGTTGCGCCGATGGTGCTGTGGGCGCTGGGACCCGTCCGGCTCGACGAGGTCGCACACCGGGCGGCGGCCGTGGTCGGGACGCGCGCTGCGACCACGTACGGCGAGCACGTCGCCGGCGACTTGGCGGCCGGGTTGACGCAGCGCGACGTCGCGGTCGTCTCGGGAGGCGCCTATGGCATCGACGGCGCGGCGCACCGCGCCGCGCTGGACTGCGACGGCATCACCGTGGCCGTCCTGGCCGGCGGCCTCGACGTGCCCTACCCGAGCGGTCACACCGCCCTGCTGCACCGCGTCGGTCAGCAGGGGCTGCTGTTCAGCGAATACGCGCCCGGTATCCGCCCGGCCCGCCACCGGTTCCTGACCCGAAATCGTCTGGTCGCCGCCGTGGTGGGGGCCGCCGTGGTGGTGGAAGCCGGTCTGCGCAGCGGCGCGGCGAACACCGCGGCCTGGGCGCGAGCGTTGGGGCGCGTGGTGGCCGCGGTGCCCGGACCCGTCACGTCGTCGGCGTCGGCGGGCTGCCACGCCCTGCTGCGCAACGGTGCCGAGTTGGTGACGCGGGCCGACCATGTGGTCGAACTCATCGGCCACATCGGCGAACTGGCGGCCGAGGACCCGCACCCGGCGACGCCGCTCGACGGCCTCAGCGATGCCGAGCGCCGGGTCTACGAGGCATTGCCGGGCCGCGGCGCCGCCACCGTCGACGAGATCGCGGTCGCCTCGGGAATGGTGCCCGAGCTGGCACTGGGACCGCTGGCGATGCTCGAGCTGGCCGGGTTGGTGCAGCGTCAGGACGGCCGATGGCGAATCGTCCGCGTCTCCGCAGGCCAAGCTGCATCAACGACGCGGCTCGTATAGTCGACCGAGGAGTCGGGGATTGAATAGGAGGACAAGTGGCAGGTCGACCGCTGCAAAGCTTCGAGGTTGTCGGTACCGAACAACTCACTCGACACATGGTGCGGATAGTGCTCAAGAGCAACGATTTTGACGCATTCGTGCCCAGCAAGTTCACCGACTCCTACGTAAAGCTGGTGTTCGTCGCCGACGACGTGGACGTGGCCGGCTTGCCCGAGCCGCTGACCCTCGACAGCTTCGCCGAGCTGCCCCCCGAGAAGAGGCCTTCGGTGCGGACCTTCACCGTGCGCCAGGTCGACGTCGACAAGCGCCAGATCACGCTGGACATCGTCGTGCACGGCGAACACGGCATCGCGGGCCCATGGGCGGCGACGGCCCAGCCCGGCCAGCCGATCTATCTGATGGGTCCCGGCGGGGCCTACACGCCGGACCCGGCCGCCGACTGGCACCTGCTGGCCGGCGACGAATCGGCGCTGCCGGCCATCGCCGCGGCCCTGGAAGCGTTGCCCCCCAGCGCAGTCGGCAAGGCGTTCATCGAGGTCGCGGGCCAAGAAGACGAGATCCCGTTGACCGCACCGGACGGCGTCGAGGTGCATTGGGTCTACCGGGGTGGGCGTGCCGACCTGGTTCCGGAGGATCGTGCCGGCGATCATGCGCCGCTGATCGAAGCCGTCACCAGCGCCCCGTGGCTGCCCGGGCAGGTACACGTCTTCATCCACGGCGAGGCTCAGGCCGTCATGCACAATCTGCGGCCCTACATCCGCAAAGAGCGTGGCGTGGACGCCAAGTGGGCGTCGTCGATCTCGGGGTACTGGCGCCGCGGGCGCACCGAAGAGACGTTCCGGCAGTGGAAGAAGGAACTGGCGCAGGCCGAGTCGGCGAACTCGTCAGCCTGACGGCCGCCTGGCATTGTCTTTTCCATGGCATTCGGCGACTACCAGAACGAGATCTACTTCAAGGGCCTGGGCGGCGTGTCGCCCGCGCTACCGATAGCCTTCGCCGAATTGGAGGCCCGGGCCGAGAAGGCCATGTCGCCGTCGGTGTGGTCCTACGTCACCGGCGGCGCGGGCGACGAACGCACGCAGCGGGCCAACCGCGAGGCGTTCGATCACTGGGGCCTGATCCCGCGCATGTTCGTCGGTGCCGCCGACCGCGACCTGTCCGTGGAGCTGTTCGGCTTGACCTTGCCGTCGCCGGTCTTCATGGCACCGATCGGGGTCATCGGCATCTGCGCTCAGGACGGCCACGGCGACCTGGCGACCGCGCGCGCCGCCGCGGAAACCGGTGTCCCGATGGTCGTTTCCACCCTGACCGCCGATCCGATGGAAGACGTCGCCGCGCAGTTCGGCGACACCCCCGGGTTCTT
>DASTKA010000294.1:0-5058 GCA_035716165.1 Mycobacterium sp.
AAGCAGGCCAGAGACCTCACCGACGAGGAAATCATCAAGGTGCTGGCCAAGGAATCGCGCAAGCGGAGCGAATCCGCCGAGATCTACACCCAGAACGGGCGCGGCGAGCTCGCGGCCACCGAGCACGCCGAGGGCCGGATCATCGACGAGTACCTGCCCACCCCGCTCACCGAAGCCGAGGTGGCCGACGTCGCCGATACCGCGATCGCGCAGGTGGCCGAGGAAATCGGGGAGCGGCCGGGCATGAAGCAGATGGGCATGGTGATGAAGGCCGCCACCGCGATCGCCGCGGGTAAGGCCGATGGCGCCCGCCTCTCGGCCGCCGTCAAAGAGCGGCTGTAGCCGCCCGGGTCAGACCACGACCCGGGTTCCGTCATCGCCGCGGCGCGTCACGCGCCGGGCATCGAGTTGTTCCAGCAACGGCACCGCCACCCGTCGGCTGGTGCCCAGCGCCCGGCGCGCCTCGCTGACGGTGAACGGTTGCGGCAGGGTCGCCAGCACGCCGGCGGCGCGCTCGAGCGCGTCGGGCCCCAGGACCACCCCCTCGGCGATCCGGGTCAGCCGCCCGGCTCGCGTCGCCGCGGCCAGCTCGCGGGGGCCCAGCTTCAGCTCGGCGAGCTCGTCGGCCTCCGGCGCCCGGAACGGCTCGGCGGTCAGCCACTCCTCGACCGCGCGCACGGCCTTGTCGACGCGGGCCGGCAGCCCCGCCCCGGGCGGGCGGACCAGCCCGTTGGCCACGTCGAGGCCCGTGCCGTCCAGCAACTTCGGCACGAGTTCGGCCGCGGGCAGCCCGACGTGCTGCCGCAACGTCTCCAGCGGCATGCCCGCCGCGATGTCGTGATCGTTCGCCCAGCGCCGCACCGCCGCCGTCGCGTCCTCGCGCCGCGCCGCCCACCAGTGCGGGTCGACCACCCAATCCTCCACCCGCTGTCCGCGCTCCGGGAGACCCATGGCGTGCAGGTCGGCTGCCCGCGCGAAGTCGGGCGCGCGGACCTGGCCGGTGGCCAGCTCGGCGGCGCGAAGCCGCGCCGCGCCGTGCCGCCGCAGCCCGGGCGGGCGGACGTCGAGCACCTCGATGCCCGCCGCGATCCGGTGCTGCCCGGGGTCGCGGAGTAACCCGATGTCTGTCACCCGTAGCGGCAGCGGTTTGGCCAGGCGGAGCCGCGCGGCTGCGGGCCCCAGTGCACGGACCTGCACCGGCACGGCCGCCGACCCGATGTGCAGCACCAGCTGGCGGTGCAGCGTGTCCGCCGAGCGCAGGGCGACGTCGATCTCCGCGGTGTCCAGCCATGCCCCCGGCGTGCGAACGGTGTCCCCGCGGCCGATGTCGTGCCGGTCTACGCCGCGCAGATTCAGCGCGACGCGGGCGACCGCGCCGACCTCGGAATGGTTGTGGCCCAACGCTTGCAGCCCGCGGACGGTGACGCGGCGCCCGGCGTGTTCGAGTTCGTCGCCCACCCGAACCGTGCCGGCCGCCAGGGTGCCGGTGACCACGGTGCCCGCGCCCCGCACTGTGAAACTGCGGTCGACCCACAGGCGCACGTCGGCTCCCGGGTCCGGCGTGGGGAGCCGGTCGGTCAGCGTCACCAGTTCGGCGCGCACTTGGTCGAGATCGGTGCCGACAGCGACGGGAGCGCCGGCAAGTGACGTGCCGGCAAGCCTTTCCGACGCCTGCGCGATGGCCGGGCCCGGATCGGCGAGGTCGGCCTTGCTGATCACCAGCAGTCCGTGGCGGACCCTGAGCGCGTCGAGCGCCGCGAGATGTTCCTCCGACTGCGGCATCCAGCCCTCGGTGGCGGCGACGACGAACACCACCGCGGGGACCGGCCCCACGCCGGCCAGCATGTTGGCCACGAACCGCTCGTGGCCCGGCACGTCGACGAAGGCGAGCTGACGGCCGCCGAGCTCCATCCACGCAAAGCCAAGATCGATCGTCAGGCCGCGGCGTTGCTCTTCGGCCCACCGATCCGGCCACATGCCGGTAAGCCGTTGCAGCAGAGTCGATTTGCCATGATCGACGTGGCCCGCGGTGGCTAGGACGAACACGCCCGCACCGCCGCGGCCAACAGCTCGTCGTCCTCGGGTGCCACCGTGCGCAGGTCCAGCAGGCACCGGCCCCCCTCCAGCCGGCCGACGACCGGCGGGCTACCGAGGCGCAGCGCGGCGGCGTAGTGCTCGGGCAGGCTCACAGCGGCGCTGGACAATTCGACGCCGGGCGCCCCGCCGCCGCCGACGGCCGCGACGCAGTCCACCGCTACGGCTCCGGGCAGCCCGGCGGCCAGCGCCTGGGCCCGGGCACGCAGCCGGTTGACGTCGGCGGCCAGCGCCCGGGCCACCGGCGCGGGCGGACCCAGCAGGGTCGCTTCCAGCGCGGCGAGCGTGAGCTTGTCGACCCGCAGGGCGCGTGCCGCCGGGTGGCGGCGGATGCGCTCGATCAGCTCGGAACTGCCGAAGAGCAGCCCGGCCTGCGGCCCGCCGAGCAGTTTGTCCCCGCTCGCGGTGACCAGATCGGCGCCGTCGGCCAGCATCGACGTGGCGTCCGGTTCGTCGGGCAGCACCGGATGCGGCGACAGCAGGCCGGAGCCGATGTCGACGACCAGCGGCACGTCGAGCTTGTGCAGTTCCGGCGCCAGCGCGGCGACGTCGACGGCCGAGGTGAACCCGCTGACGTGGAAGTTGGACGGGTGCACCTTCAGGACGAAACCGGTCTGCGGCCCGAGTGCCTCGGTGTAGTCGCGCAGGCTGGTGCGGTTGGTGGTGCCGACTTCACGCAGGCGCGATCCGGTGGATTCCAGTAGCTCGGGGATGCGGAAACCGTCGCCGATTTCCACCAGTTCGCCGCGGCTGAGCACGATTTCCTTGTCGGGTGCCAGGGTCATGGCGGTCAACAGCAGCGCGGCCGCGTTGTTGTTGACGACGTGCACGCCGCCGGCGGTCGGGACCGCACCCGCCAGCGCGGCCAGTGCACCCCGGCCGCGGCGCGCGCGCCGCCCGGTCGCCAGGTCGAACTCGACGTCGGTGGCCCCGCCGGCGGCGACGACGGCATCCAGCGCGGCTTGCGACAACGGGGCGCGGCCCAGATTGGTGTGCACCACCACCCCGGTGGCGTTGATGACGGCCCGCAGGCTCGAGGCGGTTGCGGGAAGCGCGGCGACGGCGTGCTCGGCGACCTGATCGGGCGCGATCTCCCCGGCCCGCGCCCGCCGCTGGGCCGCGGAGACCACCGACTTCACCAGGGCCCGGCCCAGCACCCGCTGCGCCGCGACCAGCCGCGGATCGGCGAGCAGCGTGTCGGTGCCGGGCACCCGTCGGCGGGGATCGCTCATGTCGGCCCCGAAAGAACATGGCGGAGGCGGACGGGAATTGAACCCGCCAACGACAGCGACTGCCGTTCGACGGTTTTGAAGACCGCGCCGGTCACCAGACCGGACACGCCTCCCTGAGCCATGGCGTCAATTGTCGCAGCCTTCGGCGCGCGGGCACCATGGACGCCGTGACGTACCGATTGACCCAATACGCCCACGGCGGCGGCTGCGCCTGCAAGATTCCGCCCGGTGAGCTCGAGGCCGTGGTTCGCGGGCTGGGCTCGAACCCGCCGCGCGACGCTGTCGGGGAGCTGCTGGTGGGCCTGGACAACGGCGACGACGCTGCGGTGGTCCGCATCCAGGACGGCACGGCGCTGATCGCGACGACGGACTTCTTCACCCCGGTGGTGGACGACGCCCACGACTGGGGCCGCATCGCGGCCACCAACGCCCTGTCGGACGTCTACGCGATGGGCGGGCGCCCGGTGGTCGCGGTGAACCTGCTGGGCTGGCCGCGCGACGTGCTGCCGTTCGAGTTGGCCGCCGAGACGCTGCGCGGCGGATTCGACGTGTGCGCCCTGGCCGGTTGCCACCTGGCCGGCGGCCACAGCGTCGATGACCCCGAACCGAAGTACGGGCTGGCCGTCACCGGAATAGCGGACCCGAACCGCTTGTTGCGCAACGACTCCGGCAAGCCGGGAACGCCGCTGTCGCTGACCAAGCCGCTCGGCGTCGGGGTGCTGAACAACAGGCACAAGGCCACCGGGGAGCGGTTCGAAGAGGCGGTCGCCGTGATGACCACGCTCAACGCCGAAGCGGCCGCTGCGGCGTTGGCGGCGGGCGTCGAATGCGCCACGGACGTAACCGGTTTCGGCCTGCTAGGGCATCTGCACAAGCTGGCGCGGGCCAGCGGCGTGACGGCGGTGATCGACTCGGCCGCGGTGCCCTACCTGGACGGCGCCCGTGCGGCGCTGGCCGCCGGCTATCTCAGCGGCGGCACCCGGCGAAACCTCGAGTGGGTGGCACCGCACGTCGACCTGTCCGCCGTCAGCCAGGACGACGCCCTGTTGCTCGCCGACGCGCAAACCTCCGGCGGGCTGCTGATCGCCGGAGAGATCCCGGGCGCGCCCGTCATCGGCGAGCTGGTGCCGCGCGGCGAGCACACCATCGTCGTGCACTGACCGGGCGAGGTTTCGTTGCGACGCACTAGGGTAAAGGTCATGCCCATGCGGAAGATTTTTCTTCAGTGGCCCGTCCTGCGCCAGCTGCGCTCGAACGACAAGCTCGGCCGCGGCTCGGCGGTGACCTCCAAACACACCCGCGCGCTGACGCCGCGCACCACCACAGCCGACCGCGTCGTGCAGAGCGTGTGTCCGTACTGCGCCGTCGGCTGCGGGCAGCGGGTGTACGTCAAGGACGAACGGGTCGTCGCGATCGAGGGCGATCCCGATTCGCCGATCTCGCGGGGACGGTTGTGTCCCAAGGGTTCTGCCAGCGAGCAGCTGGTGAATTCGCCCGGACGGCAACTACAGGTTCTCTACCGCCCACCCCGGGCGACCGAATGGCAACCACTCGAGCTGAACACCGCGATCGACATGATCGCCGACCGCTTCGTGGAATCACGCCGCAACTGCTGGCAGGACATCGACAAGAAGGGCAACCTGCTGCGGCGCACCATGGGGATCGCCTCGCTCGGCGGTGCGACCCTGGACAACGAAGAGAACTACCTGATCAAGAAACTCTTCACCGCCGC
>DASTKA010000295.1:0-7604 GCA_035716165.1 Mycobacterium sp.
GCTCCTCATCGCTTCGCTCTGCCTCGTCGCGGTGGCGGTTCACGACGCCACCCGATCGGTGATCCGATCGGACCAGAGCAGACCGACGCAGGCCAGCGTCGCGCCGATCAACAGCAACCCCCCGCCCGCGTGCCCGCCGAGCAGGAAGCGCAGCGGCCGCGCTCCGATCAGCTGGCCCAGCAGCACACCGAGTGCGGGCAGCGCGGCCAATATCGCGGCGGTTGCGCGCGCGCCGGCCATGCTCGACGACACGCGATCCGAAAATCGTTGCCGCTCAGAGATATCGCGTTGGGCGGCGCGCATCAGGGTGGCTATTCCCAGGCCGTTATCGCTGGCCAGCCGCCAGCACAACGCGAGCCGCTCCCAATGCGCGGGCAGCGCCGATGAGCGGCCTTCGGCGGCCAGTCCGGCCGCGACGTCGGCACCCAGCCGGGCCCGCGCCGCCACCGAACGTAGCGACACCGCAACCGCACCGGCCGAGTCGTCGGCGGCGACACCGAACGCACGCACCGGATGCGAGCCGGCGCGCAACTCACCGACGAGCACCTCGAGCGCGGTGTGCAGCGCGTGACCCTCGGCCGCGGCGCGCCGGATGCGCCCGCGGCGCCGATAGCGCAGGGCCGCGGTCGCGCCCACCACCGCGGTGCACAGCACGGTGGTCAACGGCAGCGCGACAGCGGCGGCGCAGCCGATAGCCGCCGCGGCGCAGCACGCCCCACGACGCCCGAGGCCGGGAGCCGCCGGTGTCGTGACGCCGAAAGTCGTCGGCGCGGCGAAGGCCGAACGACGATGAGTGCGAGCGACAACAGGACCGCGCCGGCCAGTGGGCCGTTCACGCCGGCATCCGGCTGCGCAGCAGGCGCTGCAGCTGCGGGGCGGCGTCCGTGATGCCCCGGTCCGCGTGCCATACGGTGACCGCCCGTACCTGGCCTTGATCATGTTGCAGCGCAGCGATTTCGCTGAGTCGGCGCCGCCCGGCGCGGTCGCGCTCGACATGCAGCAGCACCTGCACGGCCGCGGCGAGTTGGCTGTGCAGTGCGGCCCGATCGAGGCCGCCGAGCGCACCCAGGGCCTCCAGCCGGGCGGGAACTTCCCCGGGATTGTTGGCGTGCACGGTGCCCGCGCCGCCGTCGTGGCCGGTGTTCAGCGCGGCCAGCAGATCCACCACCTCGGCGCCCCTGACCTCGCCGACGACGATGCGGTCGGGCCGCATCCGCAGCGCCTGCCGGACCAGCTGGCGTACCGGAACCTCGCCGACGCCTTCGATGTTGGCGCAGCGCGCGACCAGCTTCACCAGGTGCGGGTGCCGCGGCGCCAGCTCGGAGGCATCCTCGACGCAGACGATCCGTTCGACCGGCGGCACGGCGCCCAGCATCGCGGCGAGCAGTGTGGTCTTGCCGGCGCCGGTTCCACCGCTGACCAAAAACGCCAACCGGGCAACGATGATGTCGGTGACCAGTGCGGCGGCCGCCGGCTCGATCGCCCCGGCGGCGATCAGCGCCGCCAAGTCCTGGCTGGCGGGCCGCAGCACACGCAGCGACAAGCAGGTGCCAGTGGCCGCCACCGGCGGCAGCACCGCGTGCAACCGCACCGCGAACCCGCCGGCACCGATGCCGGTCAGCTCTCCGTCCACCCACGGCTGCGCGTCGTCCAGACGACGTCCGGCGGCCAGCGCCAGCCGCTGCGCCAACCGCCGCACCGCCGCCTCGTCGGGGAACTGAATCTCGGTGCGCCGCAGGCCGGTGCCGTCGTCCACCCACACCGCATCCGGCGCGGTGACCAAGACGTCCGTCGTCCCGTCCGCACACAGCAGCGGATCGAGGATGCCGGCGCCGGTGAGCTCGGTCTGCAACATCCGGAGGCTGGCCAGCACCTCGGTATCACCCAGCATCCCGCCGGACTCGGCGCGGATCGCGGCGGCCACCACCGCCGGCCCCAGCTGGCCGGCCTCGCCGGCGAGTCGCTCGCGTACGCGTTCGATCAGCGAATTGCTCACGCCGCCTTGCCGTTCTGACCCGTGCGCCGCCGCGCCCCGGCTGACAGCACGCCGAGCAGCTGGCGGGCCGCCACCGCGAGCGCCGAGCGTCGCCCCAACCGCAGGCCGCCTCGGTCGATCTGTTCGGCGAGCTGTGGCTGCGCTTTGATCGCCGCCAGTAGGGGCACGCCGGCGATGTCGGCGATCTCGGCCGCCCGCAATCCTCCCGGCGACGGACCCCGCACCACCAGGCCGACATTGGGATTGATTGACGTCAGGACGGGGACCAACGCTCCGGTCGCCGCGCACGCCCGCACGTCACAGCGACTGACGACGACGACCAGATCGGCCGCGCTCAGCGCTGCTTGGGTCGCGTCGCCGAAACTACGGGGAAGGTCGCACACGACGCTGACCGCGCCGCGCCGGCCGGCGTCGATGATGGCGTGCACCGGTGCGGCCTCCAATTCGTAGCCGCGACGAGTGCCGGACAGGACGCTGATTCCGCGGTGCCGTGGCAGCGCATCGCGGACGGCCGACCAATTGAGCCGTCCGCCCTGCAAAGCGAGGTCAGGCCACCGCAACCCGGGAGTGGTTTCGCTGCCCAGCAACAAGTCCAGACCGCCGCCCCACGGATCGAGGTCCACCAGCAGCGCGTCGGTGGCCGACAGGACCAGGGCGACCGCGAGCGAGGATGTGCCGGCGCCGCCACATCCGCCGATGACGGCGACCGCGTGGCCACGCGACCCGTCGTCGCGCGCCGATTCGGCGGCTTCGGCGAATGCGGCGACCAAGTCCGCATCTTGCTCGGGCAGCCGCAATACCTGCCCGGCACCGACACGGACGGCAGCCGCCCATGTCGCCGTGTCGGGTTCGGCGACGGTCAGCACGATCACGTGATCGCGACGCGGCAGCGCCCATCTTTCGCAACGTGCCGCCGCCCGCGAGTCCAGTGCGACGGCAGCGGCCGCGGCCCAACTTTTGCGGCCGACCGGAGACTCGTCGCCGGCGTGCACCACTCGAACACCGGCGGCCGCGGCCACCCGGTCCAACTCGGCGCGCAGGCCGGCGTCCGCCAACACCGCCAACACACCCGCCGAACCCGCCGCGTCGATTCCGGAGGTGTTAGTCATCCGCCCACTGTGCGGGGCCGTGACCTTGGCACAACAGTCCCAGATGCGGATTTGTGGATAGAGACGCGAGTGTGCACAAACGCCCAGCGGCGGCGCGCCGCCAGCGACGACGGAGACGCTTTCAAGCAACGCGCGGAACGCTGGGCTCAGCGCCGTGAAGGAGAAGGACCGACCCTAGAAATGGGACGACCCCCGCCAGGGGGGGAGGAGGCGAGGGTCGTCGTGTATCAGCCCCGGGGGGTCGGGCTGATACACCCTCGGCTCAAGCCGAGTAATGCTTACTATACACATGACAAGCCCGAGTAACGCAATAGATCGCTTGCTGAAAAAACAGCTTGAGCCGCGTAAACACTGCTCTGCCAGCATCCCGAACGCCCTGAGCGGCCATTTCCGGTGCGGGATCGCGGCCTTGCGGGACCGCCGACCTATGCTGGGTCGGTGACCGTCTTCGACCCCGCCGCGGAGCCGTCAGCCTCGGAACAATCAGCGCCAAACAACGCACCCCGCGCCCGCACGGCAGCCTTCTTCGACCTGGACAAGACGATCATCGCCAAGTCCAGCACCCTGGCTTTCAGCAAACCGTTTTTCGCTCAGGGCCTGCTCAACCGCCGCGCCGTGCTCAAGTCGAGCTACGCCCAGTTCATCTATCTGCTCTCCGGTGCCGATCATGACCAAATGGATCGGATGCGCGCGCACATGACCAACATGTGCACCGGCTGGGACGTCGAACAGGTCAAGTCGATCGTCAACGAGACGCTGCACGACATCGTGACTCCGCTGGTGTTCGCGGAAGCCGCGGATCTGATTGCGGCCCACAAGTTGTGCGGGCGTGACGTCGTGGTGGTGTCGGCCTCCGGGGAGGAAATCGTCGCGCCCATCGCCCGCGCCCTGGGCGCCACTCACGCGATGGCAACCCGGATGGTCGTCGAGGACGGTCGGTACACCGGCGAGATCGCGTTCTACTGCTATGGCGAGGGCAAGGTGCAAGCGATCCGCGAACTGGCCGCCCGCGAGGGCTACCCGCTGGAACACTGCTACGCCTACTCCGACTCGATCACCGACCTGCCGATGCTGGAGTCCGTCGGACACCCCAGCGTGGTCAATCCCGACCGCGGATTGCGCAGGGAGGCAGTGGAACGCGGTTGGCCAGTGATCTCGTTCTCCCGGCCGGTGTCGTTGCGCGACCGCCTCCCCGCGCCCTCCGGCGCCGCGATCGCCACCACGGCCGCGGTGGGTATCAGCGCGCTGGCCGCCGGCGCGGTGACCTATTCGCTGTTGCGCCGCTACGCCTTTTAGCGGCCCAGCAAACATGGGAGTCGCGTGATCAGATTTACTTCGCAATTGGGCCTTGCTGTGCTAGGGGTCTAGTAGTACAAAGGAACCACGGAAGCCCGGTGAGGCCAAGGTCGAGCCGGAAGAGAAGGTTCGTTCTCCCGACCCGGGCGCCCAGCACGGTGCTCGGCACCCACGCGGAGTCATAGCCGCGAAAATGGCAGAAGTGTTGCGGGCCTGCGAAATTGCGAACATGCGGAAGGTGTCGACAGCCCTTTGGGTGGGGTTGCAACCAGAAGCGTCGTGAGATCGCCGAGGCCAACCCACGCAGCCCCGAGATGCACGCTTGGTAACCGAGTCCCGTGCTAGCGGGCGGCGGACCGAACATTCGGGACGTCGCCCGCTCTACATTTTTGCGGCCGGCGTTTCCCGGCCTTGGCTACCAACTCAGCTATTTGTTCGACATCGAGTCGGCGATCGACAAAGCCTCCTGCGCACCGGCTTTCATCGCCCGGCAACACAGCACCAGCCAGGCCCCCACACCCTCCGGCGTGCCCCCGGCGAAGCTTTGCGCCGCGTCCCGATACGCCGCGGGCTGACGCATCCAACTGACCTCGGGCACACCCAGCCCATGGGGGTCCAGCCCGCTGGCGATCGTCACCAACCTCGACACCGCGCGAGCAACCAGACCGTCGGAGCTGCCGAACGGCTTCAGCGTCAGCAGTTCGCCGTGGGCGACGGCGGCAAGCACCGGCGCCGGCACCTGGGTGCGCCCGTTGACCAAGTCCGCCAACAACTCCAGCCGCGGCCCCACGCCGGCATCGGCGCGCGGGCGACCCAACCGCTCGTCGTCGACCTGTTCGGCCGCGGCCAGCACGTGCAGCCGGGCCAGCGCCTGCAGCGGCGCCCGTCGCCAGATGGCGACGACGGGGCCCTCCCCGCCCTCGAGCGCCTGCGCGACCCGGAGCGCCCCCGCGAACACCGGATCGCTGATCTGCCCGGCGTCGGCAAGATCCTCCAGGCGAACGGGGCCACCGTCCAGCACCGACGAGGCGCGCGCCGCCCGCAGCGCCGCCTCGGCGGCGGTCACGGGCCAGCCCCGCAGGTTGGCGCGGTGGCGGTGGGCGCGCCCCAACGCCTCCCGGGCGCGGTCACTGGCCTCGGCGACGCCGGGCAGCTCCATCAAGGGGGCCAGCGGATCAGCTGTCACAACCCACAACCTATCCCCGCTGGATTCACCGCACGTGCGGGATGGCGTCCAGCAACTGCCGGGTGTATTCGTGTCTTGGGTTTGCGAACAGTTCCTCGGTGGGCGCGTGCTCCACTCCACGCCCCGCCCGCATCACCAGGACGTCGTCGGCGATCTGCCGGATCACCGCCAGGTCGTGGCTGATGAACAGATAGGCCAGGCCCAGCTCGGACTGCAATTCGGCCAGCAAATCGAGTATCTGCGCCTGCACCAGGACGTCCAGCGCCGACACCGCCTCGTCGCAGACCAGCACCTCTGGCCGCAACGCCAGCGCTCGCGCGATCGCCACGCGCTGGCGTTGGCCGCCCGACAGCTCGCGCGGCAACCTGCTCAGCACCGACGACGGCAGCGCCACCTGGTCGACGAGTTCGCGCACGGCTTTCTCGCGGTGCCTGCGGTCTCCGACGCGGTGGATCCGCAGCGGTTCCTCGATGGCGCGAAACACCGAGTACATGGGATCCAGGCTGCTGTACGGGTTTTGGAACACCGGCTGCACCCGGCGCCGAAAGGCCATCATCGTGTCCCGGTCGGTCGCATCGGAGATCTGCGTGCCGTCGAAAACCACTGTGCCCGAGGTAGGTTGAAGCAGGCCGAGCGCCATACGGGCCACCGTCGACTTGCCCGAACCCGATTCACCGACAATGGCCAGGGTGCGGGCACGCTGCAGCCGGAACGACACCGCGTCGACGGCGCGAAACTCGCCACGCCGCCACGGTGCGCCGTGGGACTCCCGATAGATTTTGGTGAGATCCGAGGCGACGAGGATGTCGTCGGTCGGCGTGGGCGCCGGCCGGCTCCTGCGCGACAGTGACGGGGCCGCGGCAACCAACCGCTGGGTGTACTCGTGTTGCGGCTCGCGCAGAATGGTCTGTGCGGCACCGGATTCCACCACGAAGCCCCGGTGGACGACGACGACCCGCTCCGCCCGTTCGGCGGCCAGCGCCAGATCGTGTGTGATCAGCAGCAGCGCGGTGCCCAGCTCGTCGGTGAGGCGCGCAAGGTGGTCGAGCACCTGACGTTGCACGGTGACGTCCAGCGCCGACGTCGGTTCGTCGGCGATCAGCAGCTGCGGGCGGCCCGCCAACCCGATGGCGATCAGCGCACGCTGGCACATGCCGCCGGACAATTCATGCGGATACTTACCCGCCTGCTTCGCCGGATCCGGCATGCCGGCCTGCGCGAGCAGCTCCACCGCCCGCCGCCGCGCTTGGCGGCCATCGGTGTTGGCCCGCAACGCTTCCCGGATCTGAAAGCCGACCTTCCAGACCGGGTTGAGGTTGGTCATCGGGTCTTGCGGCACGTAGCCGATGCGACGCCCTCTGATCGACCGCAGCAGCCGGCGATCGGCGGAGGTGATATCTGACCCGTCGAAAGTGACGCGGCCGGCCGTGATTCGTCCCCCCGGGGGTAGCAGTCCGAGGATCGCGGCGGCCGTGGTGGATTTCCCGGATCCCGACTCGCCGACCACGGCGACGGTCTGGCCGCGTTCGACGCGCAGATCCACGCCGGCCACCGCTGGTGCCTGGGCGCCGAACCTGACTTCCAGGCCCTCGACCGTCAACAGTGGCGATTCTCCGTTGCTCATGCGCGCCTCGCCCGCGAGCCCGGATCGAGGGCGTCGCGCAGGGCGTCGCCCATCATCATGAACGCCAGCACCGTCGTCGCCAGTGCACCGGCTGGATAGAACAAAATCGGTGAACCCGCCCGCAGCCGCGTCTGGGCGAGGTTGATGTCGCCACCCCACGACACCACCGACGTCGGCAGCCCGACTCCGAGGTAGGACAGCGTGGCCTCGGTGACGATGAAGGCCCCCAACGCGATCGTGGACATCGCGATCACCGGACCCACCGCGTTGGGCATGGCGTGGCGCAGAAGTGTTTGAAACCTGCTCAGCCCCAATGCTTTCGCCGCGAGCACATAATCTGCGCTGCGCACCTCGAGCACCGCGCCTCGAGCGATCCTGGCTATCTGCGGCCAA
>DASTKA010000296.1:0-5382 GCA_035716165.1 Mycobacterium sp.
GCCGCGTCCGCCGAGCAGCAGCAGCGCATCGTCGACATCCTCAACAATGCGCGCCGTGAGATCTACGGCATTCTCGGCGAAGACTGAGCGGCCCTGGCGGGCCCTGGATTGGTCATGTCACGTCAACCCAATCCAGGCTCCGCTGCACGGCCTTGCGCCAGCCCTCGTATCCCGCGGTGCGCTGCTCGTCGCTCCAGGCCGGCTCCCACCGCTTGCCCTCCTGCCAATTGGCCCGCAGGTCGGAGGCGTCGGCCCAAAACCCAACCGCCAGACCGGCCGCGTAGGCGGCGCCCAGCGCGGTCGTCTCGGCGACCACCGGCCGTACCACGTCCACGCCCAGCACATCGGCCTGGATCTGCATGCACAGGTCGTTGCCGGTGATGCCGCCGTCGACCTTCAAGACCTCGAGCCGCACACCGGAATCCGCGGCCATGGCGTCCACCACGTCGCGGCTCTGATAGCAGATGGCCTCCAGCGTGGCGCGCGCCAGGTGCGCGTTGGTGTTGAACCGTGACAGCCCGACGATCGCACCGCGCGCATCGGATCGCCAGTAGGGCGCGAACAACCCGGAAAACGCGGGAACGAAATAGACTCCGCCGTTGTCCTCGACCTGACGTGCCAGCGATTCGCTTTGCGCGGCGCCGCTGATGATGCCCAGCTGATCGCGCAACCACTGCACGGCCGCCCCCGTCACCGCGATCGAACCCTCAAGTGCGTAAACGGGTTTGGCATCGCCGAACCGATAGCAGACGGTGGTCAGCAGTCCGTTGTCGGACCGCACGATCGTCTCACCGGTGTTGAGCAGCAGGAAATTGCCGGTGCCGTAGGTGTTTTTGGCTTCCCCCTCCGACAGGCACACCTGGCCCACCATGGCCGCATGCTGGTCGCCGAGCATTCCCGTGATCGGTATTTCGCCACCGGCCGGACCGGTGTCGATGGTCACGCCGTAGGGCTGGGGCGACGACGACGGCCCGATCTTCGGCAACATGTCACGCGGGATGGAAAAGAACGACAACAGCTCGTCGTCCCAGTCGAGGGTTTCCAGGTTCATCAGCATGGTCCGGCTCGCGTTGGTCACATCGGTGGCGTGCACGCCGCCGCGGGGGCCGCCGGTCAGATTCCACAACACCCACGCGTCCGGGGTACCGAACAACGCGTCTCCGCTTTCGGCGGCCTCGCGCACCCCGTCGACGTTTTCCAAGATCCATTGCAGCTTGGCGCCGGAAAAGTAGGTGGCCGGGGGCAGGCCGGCCTTGCGGCGAATCACGTCGCCGCGACCATCGCGTTCCAGCGCCGACGCGATGCGGTCGGTACGGGTGTCTTGCCAGACGATCGCGTTGTAATAGGGCCGCCCGGTCTTGCGGTTCCACACCAGCGTCGTCTCGCGCTGGTTCGTGATACCCAGTGCAGCAATGTTTTTCGGACTCAGGTTGGCCCGGTTCAACACCGACATCAGCACGGAAGAGGTGCGCTCCCAGATCTCGACCGGGTCGTGCTCCACCCAGCCGGCCTGGGGCAGGATCTGCTCGTGCTCGAGTTGATGGCGAGCCACTTCGGCGCCCTCGTGATCGAAGATCATGCAGCGAGTGCTGGTGGTGCCCTGGTCGATGGCGGCGACGAATTCGGCGAACTCAGCCAACTGCTCTCCTCCCCCCGTGAGCTCGGAACACTGTTGCGTCGAAACTCCATCATGGTCTACCCGCCGGACGGGCGAGACCACAACCGTGACACGTGGGAGCTTGCGTTACGGGCGGTAACCCTGTTGCATCTGCGTTGTGGGCGAAGAGGTCAAGCGCACCACGTACGACAGCGCGCAACGGCGGGAATACCGGCGCAAGGTACAGCTGTGCCTGGACGCCTTCGAGACGATGCTGGCCCAGTCACGCTTCGAATCCGAGCAGCCGCTGACCGGCATGGAAATCGAGTGCAACCTGGTCGACGCCGACTACCAGCCGGCCATGTCCAATCGCCACGTGCTCGACGCCATCGGCGATCCGGCGTATCAGACCGAATTGGGCGCCTACAACATCGAATTCAACGTCCCGCCGCACGCGCTGCCCGGACATACCACGTTGGATCTCGAGGCCGAGGTGCGGGCCAGCCTGAACGAGGCCGAGACCAAGGCCAGCGCCGCCGGCGGCGCGCACATCGTCATGATCGGCATCCTGCCCACGCTGATGTCCGAACACCTCGACCATGGCTGGATGAGCGAGTCGACACGATACGCCGCGCTGAACGAGTCGATCTTCACCGCCCGCGGCGAAGACATTCCCATCGACATCTCCGGCCCCGAACCGCTGAGCTGGCACACCGCGACGATCGCACCCGAATCCGCCTGCACCAGCATGCAATTGCATCTGCAGCTGGCGCCGGAGACATTCGCCGCCAACTGGAACGCGGCCCAGATCGTGGCCGGGCCGCAGTTGGCGCTGGGCGCCAACTCACCGTTCTTCTTCGGGCACCTGCTGTGGGCCGAGACCCGCATCGAGCTGTTCACCCAGTCCACCGACACCAGGCCCGAGGAACTCAAAACCCAAGGCGTGCGGCCACGAGTGTGGTTCGGCGAAAAGTGGATCGACTCGGTCCTGGATCTGTACCAGGAGAATATCCGCTACTTCCCGTCGCTGCTGCCCGAGGTGTCCGATGAAGACCCGGCCGCCGAGCTGGCCGCCGGACGCATCCCGCAGCTATCCGAACTGCGCCTGCACAACGGGACCGTCTACCGGTGGAACCGGCCGGTGTACGACGTGGCCGACGGTCGCCCCCATCTGCGACTGGAGAACCGGGTGTTGCCGGCCGGGCCGACCGTCGTCGACATGCTGGCGAACTCGGCCTTCTTCTACGGTGTGCTGCGCAGCCTGTCCGAAGCCGACAGCCCGTTGTGGCACGGCATGGATTTCGGTGTGGCAGAGGCAAACTTCCTGGCAGCGGCGCGCTACGGCATCGACGCGCGGCTGCAGTGGCCCGGGGTGGGCGAGGTGAGCGCGCGCGACCTGGTGCTCGACACGCTGCTGCCGATCGCCGACGAGGGATTACAGCGCTGGGGCGTCGACGCCGAGGTGCGCGACCGCTTCCTCGGGGTCATCGAGGGCCGGGCCCGTGCGGGACGCAACGGCGCCAGCTGGCAGGTCTCCACCGTGCGGACGCTGCAGGACGGCGGCATGAGCAGGCCCGCCGCGCTGGCCGAGATGCTGCGCCGGTACTGCGACCACATGCACGCCAACGAGCCGGTGCACACCTGGGAGTAGGTTGAACACCATGTCGTCTGACGAAGTGATGGACTGGGACAGTGCGTATCGCGAGCAGGCCCACTTCGAGGGCCCGCCGCCATGGAATATCGGTGAGCCACAACCAGAACTGGCGGCGCTGGTTGCGGCCGGCAAGTTCCGCAGCGACGTGCTGGACGCCGGATGTGGGTTCGCCGAGCTGTCGCTGTCGCTGGCCGCTCAGGGTTACACCGTGGTCGGTGTCGATCTGACGCCGACGGCGATTGCGGCGGCTACCAAGTCCGCCCAGGAGCGCGGCCTGACCACGGCCAGCTTCGTGCAGGCCGACATCACATCGTTCTCCGGCTACGACGGACGGTTCTCGACTGTCGTCGACAGCACGTTGTTTCACTCGCTCCCTGTCGAGGGCCGCGACGGCTACCTGAACTCGGTGCACCGTGCGGCCGCCCCGGGCGCCAGCTTCTTCGTCCTGGTGTTCGCCAAGGGCGCCTTTCCGGCGGAGATGCAACCCAAGCCCAACGAGGTCGACGAGGACGAGCTGCGCGCCGCGGTGAGCAAGTACTGGGAGATCGACGAGATTCGGCCGTCCTTCATCCTGTCGAACGTCGTCCAGATCCCCAATGCGCCTTTCGAATTCCCACCGCACGACCGCGACGAAAAGGGCCGCATCAAGATGCCGGCCTACTTGTTGACGGCGCACAAAGCCGGTTAACGCTCAAGCAGAAGTTGCCGCGGTCGCGGCGATGAGCGCTTCGGCGAAGGTCTCCAGGTCGGCGGCCGTGGTATCCACGTGCGGTGAGATCCGCAGTACCGGTTCGGTCAGCTCCAGCGGCGCCCGCTGCACCCCGGCGAAGGTGGTCAGGATCCGCCGCTCGGCCAGCAGCCAGGCGCGCACCGCCTCCGGGTCGGCGCCATCGTTGGCGGCCAAAGTGGTGATGGCACTGGGTTCTTCGACCTCTTCGATCACCGTCCACCCGGCCACATCGGCCAGTAGCGTGCGGCTCAGGCTGCCCAGCTCGGCCAGACGTGCACACACGGCCGGCGGACCGTACGCCAGGTGCTCGCCCATCGCCAACGAAAACCCCACGCGGGCAGCGACATTGGCTTCGCCGAATTCCAGTTGTTCGGCCACCGTCGGCGAGCAGTCCTTCCTGGCCCACTCCGGCGCGGACAGCCTGGGGTGCAGGCTCTCCATAAGCTCGCGGCGCACCCCGAGCATCCCCACACCACGCGGCCCGGCGATCCACTTGCGCGACGAGGAGTAGGTCACATCGGCGCCCACCGCGCAGTCCACCTGGCCCAGCGCCTGCGCCGCGTCGACGACGAGCGGCAGCCCCAGCTCCCGGCAGAGTTTGGCGACCATCGAAACCGGTTGCACCACACCGCAATGGCTGGCCACCGCGGTCAGATGCACCAGATCGGGCGGATCGGTCTCCAAGGCCAGCGCCGCGTCGTCGAGCGCGACTCGGCCGTCTTCCATAGTCGGCAGCAACTGCCGCTCGAATCCATGGGCCGCCATCAGGGCCAGGTTGGGGCCGTACTCGCCGGGCAGGCAAGCCACTCTTCGGCGTTCCGACGGCCAGCCGCCCAGTAGCAGATCCAGAGCATTCAGCGAGCCGGTGGTGAAAACCACCTCGGCATCGGACATTCCGGTCAGTGCGGCGAACGCGGCGCGCCCGGCGTCGAGCACCGGCGTGGCCGCCTCCGCCGCGACATAGCCACCGACTTCCGACTCGTTGCGGGCGTGCCGCGCGGTGGCCTCGATCACCGCCAGGCTCTGCCGTGAACAGGCCGCGTTGTCCAGGTGCAGTCCGGCCATCGGCGGGCGCGCTGACCGCCATTGGTCGGCCAGCGCCGTGCCGGCGGTCACTTCGCGGCCAACGACAACCCGAAGTCCCCAGCCTCGTCGGTCCACCAGCGGGTGCGACGCAGCCCCGCGGCGGCCAATTCGTCAGTCACCTTGTCGGAGTGGAACTTGCACGACACCTCGGTGAGCATCTCCTCGCCGGCCGCGAAGTCGACGGTCAGCTCGAGCGCACCGACCCGCACCCGCTGACGACGGTCGGACCGCAACCACATTTCGATGCGTTCCTCCGCCGCGTTCCAGCGGGCGACGTGCCGGTAGGCGTCGAGGTCGAAATCGGCGTCGAGCTCC
>DASTKA010000297.1:0-2552 GCA_035716165.1 Mycobacterium sp.
CGGCGAACGGGCGGTGAGGTTCAGGTGGTCGCTGATCAGCACGGGTTCGCCGACGGTCATGTCCTGGCGCAGTCCGCCCGCCGCATTGGTGAGCACGACGGCACGCACGCCGGCCGCGCATGCCGCCCGCACCGAGTGCACCACGTGGCACAGGTCGTGGCCCTCGTAGGCGTGGATGCGGCCGACCAGCACCAGCACCCGGTGTGCACCGATGCGCATCGACAAGAGCTCACCGGTGTGTCCGACGGCGGTGGGCGGGGCGAACCCGGGCAGCTCCGCCTGGGCCAGCACGGCGGTGGGCGTGCCCAGCGCCGTGACGGCCGGCCGCCAGCCCGATCCGAGCACGATGGCGACGTCGTGCTCGGGGATCCCGGTGCGTTCGGCGATGGCCTCGCCCGCCCGGCGCGCGAGGTCGCCTGGGTCGGAGGGGGCTTCGGTCACAGGGGGAGACTAGCTCGGCGACTCTGTCAGAAACATATGTCAGGATCTGCCGTATGGATCTTCGTAGGTGGCCCGTGGTTGGCCGGGTCATGGCAGCGGCCGTCGCTGTTGTGCTGTCGGTGGTTTCGATGACATTGGGCCCGGCGCCGTCGGCCAGAGCCGATTGTCCCGACGTCCAACTCATCTTCGCCCGCGGCACCGCCGAGCCGCCGGGCCTGGGGCTCGTCGGCGACGCACTGTTCGCCGCGCTGCAACCCGCGCTGGGATCGCGCAACGTCGACTCGTACGCCGTGAACTATCCGGCCAGCTACAACTTTCTGACCACCGCCGACGGCGCCAACGACGCGCGCGACCACATCGCGCAGATGGTCGACCAGTGCCCATCCACGCGGCTGGTGCTGGGCGGCTTCTCGCAGGGCGCCGCCGCGGTCTCGATGCTCGCGGGGGTGCCGCCGGTCGGCCAGCGCATCGGCAACTTCGGATCGGCCCCCGCGCTGGATCCCGGCCTGGCCAACAAGATCGCCGCCGTCGCGGTGTTCGGCAACCCCGGCAACCGCTTCAACACGCCCCTGTCGTCGACGGGTGCCTTCGCCGGTCGCGCCATCGATCTGTGCAGCGAGGGCGATCCCGTCTGCGTCGTCGGCGGCCGCGACCGGGACGCACACCACGACTACTCCGTAGCGCCCTACCCGGGCCAGGCCGCGGGGTTCATCGCCGGGCGGGTGTAGCTTTCAGGCCCTCGGGGGCTTGGGCCGGTGAGTGACATACTGCGAGAGTGCCCGCTAGCCCGTTAGACAGTGTTGAGGATGTCGTGCGGCGACGCGGTGCCGACCTTGTCGAGTTGTCCCATGCCATCCATGCCGAGCCTGAGCTGGCCTTCGCCGAGCATCGCAGCTGCGCCAAGGCGCAGGCACTGGTCGCCGAACGCGGCTTCGAGATCACCGCGGCCGCCGGCGGGCTGGACACCGCCTTTCGCGCCGACTTCGGCAGCGGCCCGCTGACCATCGGGGTCTGCGCCGAATACGACGCGCTGCCCGAGATCGGCCACGCCTGCGGCCACAACATCATCGCGGCGTCGGCGGTGGGCACGGCGCTGGCCCTGGCCGAGGTGGCCGACGACCTGGGCCTGCGGGTCTCACTGCTGGGTACGCCGGCCGAGGAGGCGGGCGGCGGCAAGGCGCTGCTGCTGAAAGCCGGGGTGTTCGACGACATCGCCGCGGCGGTCATGCTGCATCCCGGCCCGGCCGACATCGCCGCGGCCCGCTCGCTGGCCCTGTCCGAGGCGACCGTGAACTACCGCGGCAAGGAATCTCACGCCGCAGTCGCGCCGCACCTGGGCATCAACGCCGTCGACGCGGTGACCGTCGCGCAGGTGGCGATCGGGCTGCTGCGCCAGCAACTGGCGCCGGGGCAGCTGGTGCACGGGATCGTCACCAACGGCGGACAGGCGGTCAACGTCATCCCTGGCCACGCCGAGCTTCAATTCGCGATGCGCGCGGTCGAAGCGGATTCGCTGCGCGAGCTGGAGGGCAGGGTGTACGCCTGCTTCGCCGCGGGCGCACTCGCCACCGGCTGCGACTACGAAATCGACAACCCCGCGCCCGCATATGACGAACTGCGGCCCGACCAGTGGCTGGCAGATGTCTTCCGCGAGGAGCTGTGCCGGCTCGGCCGCGAGCCGGTGGCCCCGGAGTACGAGGCGGCGTTGCCCATGGGCAGCACCGACATGGGCAACGTGACGCAGGCGCTGCCGGGGATTCACCCGGTGGTCGGCGTCGACGCCGGCGGCGCGATGGTCCACCAGCGCGCGTTCGCCGACGCCGCCGCCGGACCCAGCGCGGACCGCGCGGTCGTCGAGGGCGCGATCATGCTGGCGCGCACCGTGGTCAAGCTGGCCCAGACGCCCGCCCAGCGCGACCGCGTCATGGCTGCGCAGGAGCGCCGACGCGCCGGGGCGCGATCATGAGCCTGGCCGACGCCGCCGATTTGTGGCTGGCCACCCACCACCAGGAACTGGTCGGGTGGCGCCGGCACATTCACCGCTATCCCGAGTTGGGCCGCCAGGAGTACGTCACCACCCAGTTCGTCGCCGAGCGGCTGGCCGAGGCCGG
>DASTKA010000298.1:0-5784 GCA_035716165.1 Mycobacterium sp.
GAGGACGCGGCAACGCGGGTGCTAAATACCTTGCCGACGGCAGGTAACCTGAACACCGTGAGCACGGTCGGATTTGACGCCCCAGCCCGGTTGGGAACCGTGCTGACCGCGATGGTCACGCCCTTTCGCCCCGACGGCTCCCTCGACACCGCCGCGGCTGCGATGCTCGCCAATCACCTGGTCGACGCGGGCTGCGACGGCCTGGTGGTCTCAGGAACCACCGGCGAGTCGCCGACCACCACGGACGACGAGAAGCGAGAGCTGCTGCGCGTCGTGCTGGAGGCCGTCGGCGACCGGGCCCGCGTGATCGCCGGCGCCGGCACCTATGACACCGCCCACAGCGTCCGGCTGGCCAAGGACTGCGCGGCCGAGGGCGCCCACGGGCTGCTGGTGGTCACGCCCTATTACTCGAAACCGCCCCAGAGCGGGCTGATCGCCCACTTCACCGCCGTCGCAGACGCGACCGAGCTGCCGGTGCTGCTGTACGACATCCCGCCACGCTCGGTGGTACCGATCCAGCCCGAGACCATCCGTGAGTTGGCCGCCCACCCGAACATCGCCGGAATCAAGGACGCGAAGGGCGACCTGCACAGCGGAGGGCAGATCATCGCCGAGACCGGTCTGGCCTACTACTCCGGCGACGATGCGCTGAACCTGCCGTGGCTGGCCATGGGTGCCACCGGCTTCATCAGTGTGATCTCTCACGTTGCGGCCGGGCAGCTGCGGGAAATGTTGTCCGCGTTCGGCTCCGGGGATACCGCCACCGCCCGCAAGATCAATGCCACCGTCGGCCCGCTCTGCGACGCGATGGCCCGTTTGGGCGGGGTGACCATGTCCAAGGCGGCCCTGCGGCTGCAGGGCATCGACGTCGGCGATCCGCGGCTGCCGCAAATGCCCGCGACGCCAGAACAACTCGACGCGTTGGCCGCCGATATGCGCGCGGCCTCGGTGCTGCGGTGAGCCAGGGAGTTTCGCAGAAGTGGATGTAGATCTCGCCCCGCCCGGCCCTTTGGCCACCGGAGGGTTGCGGGTCACCGCTCTTGGCGGCATCAGCGAAATCGGCCGCAACATGACGGTTTTCGAGCACCTGGGCCGGCTGCTGATCATCGACTGCGGGGTGATGTTCCCCACCCACGACGAGCCCGGGGTCGACCTGATCCTGCCGGACCTGCGTCACATCGAGGATCGCCTCGACGACATCGAGGCGCTGGTGCTCACCCACGCCCACGAGGACCACATCGGCGGCATTCCGTTCCTGCTCAAACTGCGCCCAGACATCCCGGTCGTCGGCTCGAAGTTCACGCTTGCGCTGGTCGCCGCGAAGTGTCGCGAGCACCGCCTCAAGCCGGTGTTCGTGGAGGTGGCCGAGGGTCAGAAGAGCAGTCACGGCGTCTTCGAATGCCAGTACTTCGCCGTCAATCACTCCATCCCCGACGCGCTGGCGATCGCCGTGCACACCGGTGCCGGAACGGTTTTGCACACCGGTGACATCAAGCTCGACCAGCTTCCCCTGGACGGCCGCCCGACCGACCTGCCCGGCATGTCCCGGCTCGGTGACGCCGGGGTCGACCTGTTCCTCTGCGACTCAACCAATTCCGAGCACCCCGGTGTGGGACCGTCGGAAAGCGAAGTCGGTCCGACGCTGCACCGGCTGATCCGCGGCGCCGAGGGCCGCGTCATCGTGGCGTGCTTCGCCTCCAACGTGGACCGGGTGCAGCAAATCATCGATGCCGCAGTCGCATTGGGGCGGCGGGTATCGTTCGTCGGCCGGTCCATGGTGCGCAACATGGGAATCGCCCGCGAACTCGGATTCTTGCGGGTGGCGGATTCCGACGTGATCGACATCGGCGCCGCCGAGATGATGCCGCCGGACCGGGTCGTGCTGATCACCACCGGCACCCAGGGCGAACCGATGTCGGCGTTGTCGCGGATGTCGCGCGGCGAGCACCGCAGCATCACGCTGACCGCGGGCGACCTGGTGGTGTTGGCGTCGTCGCTGATCCCGGGCAACGAGGAAGCGGTCTACGGCGTCATCGACGAGCTCGCCAAGATCGGTGCTCGGGTCGTCACCAACGCCCAAGCGCGCGTGCATGTTTCGGGCCACGCCTACGCCGGGGAGCTGTTGTTCCTGTACAACGGGATTCGGCCGCGCCACGTCATGCCGGTGCACGGGACGTGGCGCATGCTGCGCGCCAACTCCAAACTGGCGGCCCGCACCGGAGTGCCGGAGGAGGCGGTCCTGCTGGCCGAGAACGGGGTGAGCGTCGACCTGGTTGCGGGCAAGGCCTCCATCGCCGGCGCGGTGCCGGTCGGCAAGATGTTCGTCGACGGACTGATCAGCGGCGATGTCGGCGACATCACCCTAGGCGAGCGGCTCATTCTGTCGTCGGGCTTCGTGGCGGTGACCGTGGTGGTCACGCGCGGCACCGGGCGTCCGGTGGTCCCGCCGCACCTGTATTCGCGCGGATTCTCCGAAGATCCCAAGGCGCTCGAGCCCGCCGTGCGCAGGGTCGAGGCCGAGCTGGAAGCGTTGGCGGCCGAGCACATCACCGACCCGGGCCGCATCGCCCAGGGCGTGCGGCGCACCGTCGGAAAGTGGATGGGCGAAACGTACCGCCGGCAGCCGATGATCGTGCCGACCGTCATCGAGGTTTAAAGCTTCTCGGCGTAGGCCGACCACTCCAGTTGCGACGCCTTGAGTTTGCGGCCGGTGGGCTCGACATAACGCTGCACCAGCTCGTCGGGACCGGCCTGCTCCACCAGCCGCCAGCCGTACTCGCCGAGAAACGCGGCGACTTCGTCGGGCTGCAAACCGAAATGCCATAGTTGCCGCCGCTGACGCACGGTGCGGTACAGCGTGCGGGTGCCATACCGATTGGTGCCGTCGATGAAATCCCTACGCACGTAGGTGAACACCAAGCGGCTACCGGGCGCGGTCGCGCGCAACCCGTCCAGCGTGCGCCGCACGGTCGCTTCGCTCAGGTATTGGGTCACGCCTTCGCAGATGAAGAACGCCCGGTAGTCGGTGCGGTATCCGTGTTCGGCCAGCGAGGTGAGCAGGTCGTCATGCTCGAGGTTCAACGCCACCAACCGAACCGACAGCGGCGGCTCACCAAGCACGCGCCGCACGGTCTTGAACTTTCTCGCGACGTTCACCGGCAGATCGACCTCGAACACCGGGATGCGGACCCGCCGCGTCAGCAGGTAGGCGCGGGTGTCGAGTCCCGCCCCGAGGATGACGACGGCGTTGATGTCGTCCAGTGACTCGTTGAGCTTGTCGGCGATGAATCGCTTGCGGCAGGCCAGATTCGCCCACAATCCCGGACCGGTGAACTCCGAGCTGCGGATCATCAGCCGGCGAACCGGCGCGAACCGGGTCGCGCCGACGAGCCAGCGCAGCGGGGCGGGCAAGAAGAGCTCGGCGAAGTCGTCGTCGACCAGGCGGCGGCCGGGCGGCTCGTTCTGTTCGACGGCGGCCAACACCATGGGGCCAAATGCCGTCTGCGCAACCGGGTTTCGGGCCATGGCGGCTACTTGTTCAGGAATCCCGCGTCGACGGGCAGGGTCACGCCGGTGATGTAGCGCGCCTGGTCGGACACCAGCCACGCCACCGCGTTGGCGATGTCCTCGACGTCCAGCACCTCCACCGGCATGGCGTTGCCCATGGCTCCCGGCGTATCCGTCGCGGCGGCCATCTTCGCCAGCCACTCCCGGGTGAACTCGTTGTTGATCATCGGCGTCTCGACGCCGGACGGATGGATCGAGTTGACCCGAATCATCTGCCCCGCAAGCAGATTCGCATAGACGCGCATCAGCCCGACCACCCCGTGCTTGGCGGCGGCGTAGCCGACCGAACCGGCGTCGGGGCTGCCGACCCCGGCCAGCCCCGCGCTCGAACTGATCAACACGATCGACCCGCCGGTGCCCTGCTTGACCATGGTGGGTATCGCCACCTTGATGGTGTGGTACACCCCGGTGAGGTTGACGTCGATGACGTCGTGCCAGCCGTCGTCGCCGGATTGCATGGGAGCGATCCCGGCGTTGGCCACCACGATGTCCAGCCGGCCGAATTCGTCCAGGCCCGCTCGCAGGGCCGCGGACAGCGATTCGCGGTCGCGGACGTCGGCCTGTTTGGCCACGATGCGAGCGCCGGTGTCTTCCACCAGCTTCACGGTCGCCGCCAGGTCTTCGGGCGTGGCCAGCGCGTAGGGCACGCTGGCGATCTGGTCGCACAGGTCGACGGCGATGATGTCCGCGCCGTCGGCGGCCAGCCGCACCGCGTGTGCGCGGCCCTGCCCGCGCGCGGCGCCGGTGATGAAGGCGACTCTCCCTTTCAAGGGCCCTTTCAGGGCTTCGTCGGACGCGCGCGCCATCAGGGCCGCAACTGTCCTTTGGCCGAATCGCCCGCCGGAACCGGCTGCAGCATCTTGATGTCGGGGGCCCCGGCCAGGTGTTCGCCGGCCGCGGTGAACATGTTGGTGACCGCCGGCGCGGTGCTGTGCGCCTTGAGCGCCTCGGCGTCGGCCCACTGCTCGACGAAGACGAACGTCTCGCCCGATTGGTGCAGCGAATAGATCTGGCAGCCCGGCTCGTCGTGCACTTCCTCGACCGCCCGCGTGAGGATGTCGCGAACGGTGTCGACCGACTCAGGTTTGACGGTCAAGGTGGCGACGACGACAACGGGCATTGATGGCCTCCTGGGCGCTCCGGGGTTGGTGACGAGCACTACTTCTCGCAACCGAATGTCACCCTACTCACGCAGTTTGGGCGCCGTTTTGCACCATGCCCGACAAGGGGGACCGTTACCAGTGTGGCGGGTGGTGTAGATGATGTCGTTGCGACTACCCTTGCCGTCATGCCCAGTAAGACCGCCGCCCGCTCCGGAAGCCGAACGAGCAGGTCAAAGGCCACATCGCGCGCCACCGGGTCGCGGGGCGCGCGCCCGGCGGCGCCCCGCAAGAAGGCCGGCAAGCCGGCGAGGCGGCGCAATCACGCGCCGCTGGTTTCCGCCGGCCTGACCTGCGGTCGCGCCATGCGCGCCATCTGGCTGATGGCCGCGCGGGGGACCGGCGGCGCGGCCCGGTCGATCGGGCGGGCCCATGACATCGACCCCGGACATCGCCGCGATGGAATCGCGCTACTGCTGCTGGGCTTTTCCGTGGTGGTCGCCGCGAGTTCGTGGTTTCACGCCGCCGGGCCGGTTGGGACGTGGGTCGACACCCTGCTGCGCACCTTCATCGGCGCGGGCGTGCTGGCGCTGCCGGTCGTCACCGCCGCCGTGGCGGTCACCCTGATGCGAACGGAGCCCAACCCCGACGTGCGGCCCAGGCTGATCCTGGGCGCCGGCCTGATCACGCTGTCGGTTCTCGGCTTGCGCCACCTGTGGTCCGGTTCGCCGGGGGACCCCGAAGCCCGCCGTCGCGCGGCCGGTTTCGTCGGCTTCGCGATCGGCGGCCCGCTCTCCGACGGCCTCACGCCCTGGATCGCCGCGCCGCTGCTGTTCATCGGCTTCATGTTCGGCCTGCTGCTGCTGACCGGCACCACCATCCGCGAGGTGCCCGTGGTGATGCGCAACCTGTTCCACACCCGATTCGTCGACGAGGATTACGACGACGAGCCGTACGACTACGCCGACGACTTCGCCGACGCGGCTGCCGTGCCGAACGACGAGCCGCGGGCGTGGTCACCGGACGACGACGCCCAGGCCGCGCTGCAGGACGACATCCCCACCGTGCCCGAACCCGCCGTCCAACCCGCGATGCAGGCGTCGCGGGGCCGCAAGCG
>DASTKA010000299.1:0-2875 GCA_035716165.1 Mycobacterium sp.
TGCGATCTGCTCGCCTCCGATCCCGATCTTCAGATCGTCGGCGAGGCGGGCACGGTGGCCGAAGCGAAAGCGCGGATACCGGCGCTGCAGCCCGACGTCGCCGTGCTCGACGTTCGGCTGCCCGATGGCAACGGCATCGAATTGTGCCGCGACCTGGTGTCGGATCATCCCGACCTGCGCTGCCTGATGTTGACGTCGTTCACCTCCGACGAGGCGATGCTCGAGGCGATCCTCGCGGGCGCCAGCGGGTTCGTCGTCAAAGACATCAAGGGCATGGAACTGGCGCACGCGATCAAAGAGGTGGGGGCCGGTAAATCGCTGCTGGACAATCGCGCGGCCGCTGCGCTGATGGCGAAGCTGCGCGGCACGACCGCACGCGAAGACCCGTTGTCCGGACTGACCGAGCAGGAACGCACGTTGCTCGGACTGCTCAGCGAAGGGTTGACCAACAGACAGATCGCCGCGCGAATGTTCCTCGCGGAGAAGACGGTGAAGAATTACGTGTCCCGGTTATTGGCCAAACTCGGCATGGAGCGCCGCACCCAGGCGGCGGTGTTCGCATCGAAACTCAATCAGCGGTCCGGCCCACCGTCGACTGCGCCGGACTGGTCGGGGTGACCGGCGCCGAAAAGGGCTCGGCGTTCGCCGAACTCGGGCAGCGCGGGCGGGGCAGCAAGACGCACGCCCAAACCGACGAGCTGTGGGCGGCGCACGATCAGATGGAGCGGTTGCTGCGGGTGATCGTCGAGATCGGCGCCGGCCTCGATCTCGACGCGACGCTGCACCGGATCATCAGCGCGGCAAGGGAATTGACCTCCGCCCCCTACGGTGCGCTGGCCATCCGCGACCGCGACGGCAACCTGATCTCGTTTGTCCACGAGGGCATGGATGCCGAAACGGTTCGGCGCATCGGACACCTGCCGGTAGGCAAGGGGCTGTTGAGCTTGTCGCTGCTGGATACGCCCGCGCTGCGGATGGACGATCTGACGACACACCGCTCGGCAGTCGGCTTTCCCGAGCACCATCCGCCGATGCGCGCCTTCCTTGCGGTCCCGATCACCATCCGCGGCACCGTGTTCGGCAATTTGTACCTCACCCACGTCCATCCGGCGCGGGTGTTCTCCGAGTCCGACGAGGTTGCCGCGCGCGCGTTGGCCTTCGCGGCGGCCGTCGCCATCGACAACGCGCAACTCTTCGAGCGCGAGCGGGTGTCGGTCAAGTGGATGGAAGCCAGCCGCGAGATCACCACCGCGCTGCTGTCGCGTCCGGAACCACACCGGCGTCCCCTGCAGCTGATCGCCGAACGCGCGCAGGCGTTGACCGACGCCGAGCAGGCCATCGTGCTGGTGCCGGCCGACGCCGACGCGCCCGACGACTTGGTCGACACACTGGTGGTCTCCGCCGCGGTGGGTTTGAATGCCTCCGATGTGCTCGGTCAGCGAGTTCCGGTGGACGGCTCCACCAGTGGCGCGGTCTTCCGGTCCGGCGAACCGCTGATCACCGAGGAGCTGCGGTACCCGATCCACTCCTTCACCGACGTCGGGCAGCGCCCGGCGATCCTGATGCCGTTACGCGCCCGCGACGAGGTCGTCGGCGTTATCGCCATAGCCCGGGGCGCGGACCAACCGCCGTTCAACGAGAGCTACCTGGACCTGGTCAGCGATTTCGCCACGCACGCCGCCATAGCGCTGGTGCTGGCGTCGGCGCGTGACGACGCGCGGCAACTGACCATCCTGGCCGAGCGCGAACGCATCGCGCATGACCTGCACGACCACGTCATTCAGCGGCTATTCGCGGCAGGCATGAACCTGCAGGGCACACTGGCCAGGGCGCGTTCGCCCGAAGTGGTCGACCGGCTCAACCGCACACTCGACGATCTGCAGACCATCGTCGAAGAAATACGCACGACGATCTTCGCGCTCAAATCGCCGGTGGCGGCCAGCGGTGATTTCCGGCAGCGCATCCAGCGGGTGGTCTCCGACCTGACCCGCAACCGCGATCTCGTCACCACCGTGCGCATGGATGGGCCGATGACCGCCGTGGGCGCCCACCTTGCCGATTACGCCGAAGCGGTCACCACCGAGGCCGTCAGCAATGCCCTGCGTCATTCGGGAGCGTCGCGGCTCACGGTCGAGATCAGCGTCGCGGATATGTTCATCCTCAACGTGATCGATGACGGATGTGGCATACCGGCCGGCAACACGCGGCACAGCGGCTTGGCCAATATGAAGCGGCGCGCCGAGCAACTCGGCGGCACCTGTGAGATCACCGGCCCGCCGGCGGGCGGTACCCGGGTGCACTGGGTCGCCCCGCTGATCGACCACTGAGAACGAAAGACGTTGTTCTGCAGACGATTACTCGCTGGAGGAGCGGACGCGTTCGTGCGCGGTGAGCATGAGGTGGTCGAATTCCGCCTTCGCATTCAGCGGCAGCCCGGCCCCGCGGAAGTCCTCGGCGATCTGCTCGGCCAGGGGCCGCAGCTTGATATTCGCTTCCTGGGACAGCCATCTGAGCAGATCGAAGGCCGCGCCCTCGCTGATGCCGTAGATCAGCATCAGCATGCCCTTGGCTTGCTCGATGCCGGCCCGGTTCTCGCTGATCTCAGCGAGTTTCGCGTTCATCTCCGCTTCGTGCGAGCGTTCGCGGGGCCCGGAGACGTCGATGTAGAACCCATGCGTCCCTATCACGTCACCGTCGTCGTCGAAGATCCGGTCACCGACGACGACGACATCGTGCACGACTCCCCGGGTGTCGACGATCCGGTGGCGCGTGCTGAACGCCTGACGCGTATGAACGATTTGATCGATCGTGGCCGCGACCTGCCCGCGGTCATCGGGATGCTTGTGTGACAGTACGAGTTCGGTGGTTACAGTGA
>DASTKA010000300.1:0-6243 GCA_035716165.1 Mycobacterium sp.
GATGATGGCAACCGCCGGGCCAAGATTCGACATCGCGAGGTTCGGCATGGAGCGGTTCTCGGCCACCCCCCGGCAGGCCGATCTGATGATCGTCGCCGGGCGGGTCAGCCAGAAGATGGCTCCGGTGCTGCGACAGATCTACGACCAGATGGCCGAGCCGAAATGGGTGCTGGCCATGGGCGTGTGCGCGTCATCCGGCGGGATGTTCAACAACTACGCCATCGTGCAGGGCGTCGACCACGTGGTTCCGGTGGACATCTACCTGCCCGGCTGCCCACCGCGACCGGAGATGCTGCTGTACGCAATCCTCAAGCTGCACGAGAAGATTCAGGAGATGCCGTTGGGCGTCAACCGGGAGACCGCCATCGCGGAAGCCGAACAGGCGGCGCTGTCGGCCCGGCCCACGATCGAGATGCGCGGACTGTTGCGATGAGCTCACCGGATCAAGATCCGCAAGAAGCGATCAGCCGCGCCGACGAAGAGGTAATCGACGTGCGCCGCGGCATGTTCGGCGCCAAGGGCTCGGGTGACACGTCCGGATACGGACGGCTGGTGCGCGAAGTCCTGCTGCCGGGTAGCAGCCCGCGGCCCTACGGCGGCTACTTCGACGAGGTGGTCGACGGACTGGCCGCGGCTTTGGACAACGACGATGTCGAATTCAGCGACGCCATCGAGAAAGTCGTGGTGTACCGCGACGAACTCACCCTGCACGTCCGCCGTGACGCGCTGGAGCGGGTCGCCCATCGGCTGCGTGACGACCCACACCTGCGCTTCGAAATGTGCTTGGGCGTCAGCGGGGTGCACTATCCGCACGAAACGGGCCGCGAACTGCACGCGGTGTATCCGTTGCAGTCGATCACGCACAATCGCCGCGTCCGCCTGGAAGTGTCCGCGCCCGACGGTGATCCGCACATCCCCTCGCTGTTCCGGATTTATCCGACCACCGACTGGCACGAGCGGGAAACCTACGACTTCTTCGGCATCATCTTCGACGGGCACCCGTCGCTGACTCGCATAGAGATGCCCGACGACTGGCACGGGCACCCCCAGCGCAAGGACTATCCCCTCGGCGGAATTCCCGTCGAATACAAAGGCGCACAGATACCCCCGCCCGACGAGCGGAGAGCGTACAACTGATGAGCACTACCACCGAAGCGACGCATGACGGCGCCGGCGAGACATTCGTGGTCGCCGGCGGCCAGGACTGGGACAAGGTCGTCGAAGCCGCCCGCGGCGCCGATCCCGGCGAACGCATCATCGTCAACATGGGGCCCCAGCATCCGTCCACGCATGGGGTGCTGCGGCTGATCCTGGAAATCGAGGGCGAGACGGTCACGGACGCCCGCTGCGGCATCGGGTATCTGCACACCGGCATCGAAAAGAACCTCGAATACCGCTACTGGACCCAAGGTGTCACGTTCGTGACCCGAATGGATTACCTGGCACCGTTTTTCAACGAGACGGCGTACTGCCTGGGCGTGGAGAAGCTGCTGGGCATCACCGATCAGATACCGGAGCGGGTCAATGTCATCCGGGTGATGATGATGGAACTCAACCGGATCTCGTCGCATCTGGTGGCGTTGGCCACCGGCGGCATGGAACTGGGCGCCATGACCCCGATGTTCGTCGGATTCCGTGGGCGCGAGATCGTGCTCACCCTGTTCGAGTCGATCACCGGCCTGCGAATGAACAGCGCCTACGTCCGGCCGGGAGGTGTCGCGCAGGACTTACCGCCCAACGCGGAGGCCGAGATCGTCGAAGGCCTCAAGGGGCTCAGGCAAGTGCTGCGCGAAATGGGCGGCCTGCTCAACGAGAACGCCATCTGGAAGGCCCGCACGCAGGACGTCGGCTATCTAGATCTGACCGGCTGTGTGGCGCTGGGCATCACGGGGCCCATCCTGCGTGCCACCGGGTTGCCCCACGATCTGCGCAAGAGCGAGCCGTACTGCGGATATGAAAACTACGAATTCGACGTAATCACCGAAGACACGTGTGATGCTTACGGGCGCTACATGATTCGTGTCAACGAGATGTGGGAGTCGATCAAGATCGTCGAGCAGTGTCTGGACAAGCTGAAGCCCGGCCCGACCATGGTCGAGGACCGCAAGATCGCCTGGCCGGCCGACTTGAAGGTGGGCCCCGACGGCTTGGGTAACTCGCCGGAGCACATCGCCAAGATCATGGGCGGCTCGATGGAGGCGCTGATTCACCACTTCAAACTGGTCACCGAGGGCATCAGGGTCCCCGCGGGCCAGGTGTACACGGCGGTCGAATCGCCGCGCGGGGAGCTGGGTGTGCACATGGTCAGCGATGGCGGCACCAGGCCCTACCGGGTGCACTATCGAGACCCCTCATTCACCAATCTGCAGTCGGTCGCGGCGATGTGCGAAGGCGGACTGGTCGCCGATCTGATCACCGCGGTCGCCAGCATCGACCCGGTCATGGGCGGGGTGGACCGGTGACCGGGCCGCAGGGACAGCCGGTCTTCGTCCGGCTCGGCCCACCGCCCGACGAGCCCAACGCGTTCGTCGTCGAGGGTGCGCCCAAGACGTATCCGCCCGAGGTGCGGGCACGGCTGGAGGTCGACGCCAAGGAGATCATCGGCCGCTACCCCAACAAGCGCTCGGCGCTGTTGCCCTTGCTGCACCTGGTGCAATCCGAGGATTCCTACATGACGCCGGCGGGCCTGGAGTTCTGCGGTGAACAGCTCGGGCTCACCGGGGCCGAAGTGTCCGCTGTAGCAAGCTTTTACACCATGTATCGCCGCGGCCCCACCGGCGATTATCTGGTGGGTGTCTGCACAAACACGTTGTGCGCCATCATGGGTGGCGATGCGATCTTCGACGCCCTGAAGGAACACCTGGGCGTCGGCAACGACGAGACCACCGCCGACGGGTCGGTCACCTTGCAACACATCGAGTGCAACGCCGCCTGCGATTACGCACCGGTGGTGATGGTGAACTGGGAGTTCTTCGACAACCAGACGCCGGAGTCGGCGCGCGAACTCGTCGACTCGCTGCGTGCCGGTGAGCCGAAGCCGCCCACTCGCGGCGCCCCGCTGTGCGTTTTCCGCGAAACGTCCCGCATCCTGGCCGGCCTGCCCGACGAGCGCCCCGACCAGGGACAGGGCGGCGCGGGCGCCGCCACCCTGGCCGGCCTCGAGGTAGCCAAGGAACACGGCATGCAGGCGCCCGATGCGCCGGAAGGCCAGTGATGACAACGACTTCCGACACTTCGCAGGCGACACCGCTGACCCCGGTCATCAGCCGCTTCTGGGACGATCCGGAGTCCTGGACCCTACAGACCTATCACCGCCACGGCGGATATGAGGCGATGAAGAAGGCTCTGGCGATGGAGCCCGACGAGGTGATCGGGGTGGTGAAGGACTCCGGGCTGCGCGGGCGCGGCGGCGCGGGTTTCTCGACCGGTACGAAGTGGTCGTTCATCCCGCAGGGCGACACCGGCGCGGCCGCCAAACCGCACTATCTGGTGGTCAACGCCGACGAATCGGAACCCGGGACGTGCAAAGACATTCCGCTGATGCTGGCGACGCCGCACTTCCTCGTCGAGGGTGTCATCATCGCCGCGTACGCGATTCGGGCCAGCCACGCGTTCATCTATGTGCGCGGCGAGGTGCTGCCGGTCCTGCGCCGCCTGCAGAACGCGGTGGCCGAGGCCTACGCCGCCGGCTACCTGGGCCGCGACATCAATGGTTCGGGCTTCGACCTCGAGCTGGTGGTGCACGCCGGGGCAGGCGCCTACATCTGCGGTGAGGAAACCGCACTGCTGGACTCGCTGGAAGGCCGTCGCGGCCAGCCGCGGCTGCGCCCGCCCTTTCCCGCCGTGGCCGGGCTGTACGGCTGCCCGACGGTGATCAACAACGTCGAAACCATCGCGAGCGTGCCGCCCATCATCGCCAACGGCGTGGACTGGTTCCGGTCGATGGGCAGCGAGAAGTCCCCGGGCTTCACGCTGTATTCGCTGTCCGGCCACGTCGCGCGCCCCGGCCAGTACGAGGCGCCGCTGGGAATCACGTTGCGGGAGTTGCTCGCCTACGCCGGTGGTGTGCGGGCGGGGCACCGGCTCAAGTTCTGGACACCCGGCGGCTCGTCGACCCCGCTGCTGACCGACGAGCATCTCGACGTGCCGCTGGACTACGAGGGCGTCGGCGAGGTCGGCTCGATGCTGGGCACCAAGGCACTGGAGATCTTTGACGAGACCACCTGCGTGGTGCGCGCCGTGCGCCGCTGGACGTACTTCTACAAGCACGAGTCCTGCGGAAAATGCACGCCGTGCCGCGAGGGCACCTTCTGGCTGGATCAGATCTACGAACGCCTGGAAACCGGCAAGGGCACCAGCGAGGACATCGAGAAACTGCTGGACATCTCCGACACCATTCTCGGAAAGTCGTTCTGCGCGTTGGGCGATGGTGCCGCCAGCCCGGTGATGTCGTCGATCAAGTTCTTCCGCGACGAATACGTCGCGCACGTCGAGGGCGGCGGGTGCCCGTTTGATCCACGAGACTCCATGCTGACGGCGAACGGAAAGGCTTGACACGCCTGTGACCCGCGACGGCGACGATGCAGAGCGAAGCGATGAGGAGGAGCGGCGCCTGTGACTAGTGCGGCCAAAACCGAGACCGGCGACGAGGTCCGTCCGCCGGAAATGGTGACGCTGACCATCGACGGCAACGAGATCAGCGTTCCCAAGGGAACTTTGGTGATCCGGGCCGCCGAACTGATGGGCATCCAGATCCCGCGGTTCTGCGACCACCCCCTGCTGGAACCGGTCGGCGCGTGCCGGCAGTGTCTGGTCGAGGTCGAGGGCCAGCGCAAGCCGATGGCCTCCTGCACCACGGTCGCCACCGACGACATGGTGGTGCGCACCCAGCTCACGTCGGAGGCCGCCGACAAGGCCCAGCACGGAGTGATGGAGCTGCTGCTCATCAACCACCCGCTGGACTGCCCGATGTGCGACAAGGGCGGCGAGTGCCCGCTGCAGAACCAGGCAATGTCCAACGGCCGCGCCGATTCTCGCTTCACCGATGTCAAGCGCACCTTCGCCAAGCCGATCAACATCTCCTCGCAGGTCCTGCTGGACCGCGAGCGCTGCATCCTGTGTGCGCGCTGCACCCGGTTCTCCGAGCAGATCGCCGGTGACATCTTCATCGACATGCAGGAACGAGGCGCCCTGCAGCAGGTCGGCATCTACGCCAACGAACCGTTCGAGTCCTACTTCTCGGGCAACACCGTGCAAATCTGCCCGGTGGGCGCGCTGACCGGAACCTCGTATCGGTTCCGGGCCCGCCCCTTCGACTTGGTTTCCAGCCCCAGCGTGTGTGAGCACTGCGCTTCCGGGTGCGCGCAGCGCACAGATCACCGCCGCGGCAAGGTGTTGCGCCGGCTTGCCGGCGACGATCCCGAGGTCAACGAGGAGTGGAACTGCGACAAGGGCCGCTGGGCGTTCACCTACGCGACCCAGGCCGACGTGCTCACCACTCCCCTGATCCGCGACGCCGATGGCTCGCTGCAGCCGGCCTCGTGGTCGCACGCGATCGCCGTCGCGACAACGGGGCTCGAAGCGGCGCGCGGTCGCACGGGTGTGTTGGTCGGCGGCAGGGCGACGCTCGAGGACGCCTACGCCTACTCCAAGTTCGCGCGAATCGTGTTGGAGACCAACGATATCGACTTCCGCGCCCGCCCGAGCTCGGCCGAGGAGGCCGACTTCCTGGCCGCCCGGATCGCCGGCAAACCGATGACCGTCAGCTACGCCGATCTGGAATCGGCGCCGGTCGTCGTGCTGGCCGCATTCGAGCCCGAGGACGAATCGCCCATCGTGTTCCTGCGGTTGCGCAAGGCCGCCCGCAAACACGGGTTGCCGGTCTACGCGATCGCGCCGTTCGCCAGCCGTGGACTGACCAAGATGTCCGGGCGGCTGATCAAAACCGTTCCGGGCGCCGAAGCTTCGGCGCTGGACGGGATGGCCACCGGCGAGGTGGGCGACCTGCTCTCCACCCCCGGTGCGGTCATCATGGTCGGCGAACGGTTGGCCTCGGCGCCGGGCGGGCTGTCCGCCGCGGCACGGCTTGCCGACACCACCGGCGCCCGCCTGGCCTGGGTGCCGCGACGTGCCGGTGAGCGGGGCGCGCTGGAAGCCGGTGCGCTGCCCGGGCTGCTGCCCGGCGGCCGCCCGATCGACGACGAGACAGCCCGGGCGCAGGTTGCCCAGGCGTGGAACGTGTCC
>DASTKA010000301.1:0-8109 GCA_035716165.1 Mycobacterium sp.
ACCACCCCGACGTGCGCCGGTCGCTGATGACCCAGAAGGCCTACGCCGAGGGTCTGCGCGCGCTCTACCTGTTCACAGCCACCTACCAGGACTCGGCCGTCGCCGAGGCCCTGCACGGTGTGGACGCCGAGCTGGCGGTCAGGGTCAACGACCTGATGCTTCCGGTGGTCAAGGGCGTGGGCTCCGAGCAGGCGTACGCCAAGCTCACCGAGAGCCTGCAGACCTTCGGTGGGTCCGGCTTCCTGCAGGACTACCCGATCGAGCAGTACATCCGGGACGCCAAGATCGACTCGCTCTACGAGGGCACCACCGCCATCCAGGCGCAGGACTTCTTCTTCCGCAAGATCGTCCGCGACAAGGGTGTGGCGCTGGCGCACGTGTCCGAGCAGATTCAGGAGTTCGTCGACAGCGAGTCCGGCAACGGCCGCCTGAAGACCGAGCGGGAGCTGCTTTCCAAGGCCCTGACCGACGTCCAGGCGATGGCGGCCACGCTGACCGGCTACCTGATGGCGGCGCAGGAGGACGTGACCACCCTGTACAAGGTGGGTCTGGGTTCGGTGCGCTTCCTGATGAGCGTCGGTGACCTGGTCATCGGCTGGCTGTTGCAGCGTCAGGCGGCGGTCGCGGTGGCGGCGCTCGACGCCGGCGCCAGCGGCGATGAGCGGTCGTTCTACGAGGGCAAGGTCGCGGTGGCGTCGTTCTTCGCGAAGAACTTCCTGCCATTGCTGGCCAGCACCCGCGAGGTCATCGACACGCTGGACAACGACATCATGGAGCTCGACGAGGCCGCCTTCTAACCTCGAACGGCACGCACAAATCCCCCGCTTCGTCCGCGAAGCGGGGGATTTAGCGTTCACCGCGAGCCCGGAAGGCCGGGCAGAATACAAAAGGCCGCCGCTGGATCCCCTCACACCAGCGGCGGCCCTTTTCGTACGCCAGTCCGCGGTGACGGACGGGCGGTCGTATTCGGGGGATGCCCCGTATTGCCGTCGGGGTCGGGGGGTCAGACCACAACACGGGGTCATCCGGTGGGTCGAATACCCGCGGCCCCTTCTGACTAACCCGATGTGACTTAACTCATGACGAGCATCGAGCCGACGGGCGACGCGGTGCCGGACCCGTCAGGCCTCCAAGATCGCGGCCACGCCCTGGCCGCCGGCCGCGCAGATCGAGACCAGGGCGCGCACGGTGCCGCCGCCCTTCTGCTCGGCCTTGCGCTGCGCGAGCTGCTTGGCGGCCTGGGCCAGAATCCGCCCGCCGGTGGCCGCGAACGGGTGCCCGGCGGCCAGTGAGGACCCGTTGACGTTGAGCTTGGACCGGTCGATGGCGCCCAGCGCGGCGTCCAGACCGAGGCGCTCCTTGCCGTATTCCTCGGACTCCCACGCCTGCAGGTGGCACAGCACCACCGACGCGAACGCCTCGTGGATCTCGTAGAAGTCGAAGTCCTGCAGGCTCAGGCCGTTGCGGGCGAGCAGCCGCGGCACAGCGTAGGTCGGGGCCATGAGCAGGCCGTCGCGCCCGTTCACGTAGTCGACCGCCGCGGTCTCCGAATCCACCAGGTAGGCCAGCGGTGTCAGCGAATGAGCGGCGGCCCACTCGTCGGTGGCCAGCAGCGCCACCGAGGCGCCGTCGGTCAGCGGGGTCGAGTTGCCGGCCGTCATCGTCGCGTCGCCGGCTTTTACGCCGAACACCGGGCGCAGCTTCGCCAGCTTCTCCGCCGATGAGTCCGGGCGCAGGTTGTCGTCGCGGTAGAGCCCCAGAAAGGGCGTGACCAGGTCGTCGAAGAAGCCACGGTCGTAGGCAGCGGCCATGTTGCGGTGGCTGGCCGCGGCCAGCTCGTCCTGAGCGACGCGAGGGATGCCCATCTTCTTGGCGGTGAGCGCCTGGTGCTCGCCCATGGACAGCCCGGTGCGCGGTTCGCTGTTGACCGGGATCTCGATGCCCAGGTTCGCGGGCAGCGTGCCGACCAGCTTCAGCCGCTGCACGTTGGACTTGGCCCGGCGCAACTTGAGCAGGGTCCGGCGCAGGTTGTCGCCCAGACCGATGGGTGCGTCCGAGGTGGTGTCCACACCGCCGGCGGCGGCCACGTCGTAACGCCCGGCCGCGATGCCCTCGGCGGCGGCAACGGCCGCCTGCAGGCCGGTACCGCAGGCCTGCTGCAGGTCGAACGCGGGCGTGTGGGACGACAGCTGCGAGCCCAGCACGCATTCGCGGGTCAGGTTGAAGTCCCGGCTGTGCTTGAGCACGGCGCCGCCGACCACCACACCCAACCGCTCACCGGCCAGTCCGAAGCGATCCACGAGCCCACCCAGGGCGGCGGTGAACATGTCCTGATTGGACGCCTCCGCGTACGCACCGTCGGACCGGGCGAACGGGATGCGGTTGCCACCCAGAACGGCCACCCGCCGACGCTCAGAACTGCGCTGAGCGGACTTTTTACTTGCCTCGGAACTTGCAGCGGCCACTGTTCTTCTCCGTGTTTGCGCGGTCTATCGGTTTGGGGTTCCCGTCCGGGGCCATACTACCCACTGTTCTTACTCTGCAGTAAGTTCGTCCCCGATACGGTTGTGCTGAAGGCATACCCCGATTTGCAAGAACATGGAAGGTAGCTCCGGTGGCTCCCAAGGCTTCGTCCGATCTGTTCTCCCAGATCGTCAATTCCGGTCCTGGATCGTTTCTCGCCAAGCAGCTCGGCGTCCCCCAACCCGAGACACTGCGTCGCTACCGGGCCGGTGAACCGCCCCTGGCCGGGGCCCTGCTGATCGGCGGGGAGGGCAGGGTCGTCGAACCGCTGCGCGCGGCGCTGGACGCCGATTACGACGTGGTCGGCAACAACCTGGGCGGCCGCTGGGCCGACAAGTTCGGCGGGCTGGTGTTCGACGCCACCGGCATCACCACGCCGGAGGGGCTCAAGGGGCTGTACGAGTTCTTCACCCCGCTGCTGCGCAATCTGGGCCATTCCGCGCGCGTGGCGGTGGTCGGCACCACGCCCGACGCCGCCGCCAGTCCGCACGAGCGGATCGCGCAGCGCGCCCTGGAGGGCTTCACCCGGTCGCTGGGCAAGGAGCTGCGCAACGGCAGCACGGCCGCGCTCGTGTATCTGTCCCCGGACGCCAAACCCGCCGCGACCGGCCTGGAATCGACGATGCGGTTCATCTTGTCCGCCAAGTCCGCCTACGTCGACGGCCAGGTCTTCTACGTCGGGGAGGCGGACTCCACGCCTCCGGCCGATTGGGAGCGCCCGCTGGACGGCAAGGTCGCGATCGTGACCGGCGCGGCCCGAGGTATCGGCGCGACGATCGCCGACGTGTTCGCGCGCGACGGCGCCCGCGTGGTCGCGATCGACGTGGAATCGGCCGCCGAGGCGCTGGCCGAGACGGCCAGCCGGGTCGGGGGCACCGCGTTGTGGCTCGACGTCACCGCCGAGGACGCCGTCGACAAGATCACCGAGCACCTGCGCGAACACCACGGCGGCCGCGCCGACGTTCTGGTCAACAACGCCGGGATCACCCGCGACAAGCTGTTGGCCAACATGGACGACGCTCGCTGGGACGCCGTCTTGGCCGTCAATCTGCTTGCCCCGCTGCGTCTTACCGAGGGGCTGGTAGCCAACGGCACCATCGGCGAGGGCGGGCGGGTGATCGGCCTGTCGTCGATGGCCGGCATCGCCGGCAACCGCGGCCAGACCAACTACGCGACCACCAAGGCCGGCATGATCGGGCTCACCCAGTCGCTGGCCCCGGAGCTCTACGGCAAGGGCATCACGATCAACGCCGTCGCACCGGGATTCATCGAGACCCAGATGACCGCCGCCATCCCGCTGGCCACCCGGGAGGTCGGACGCCGGATGAACTCACTGCTGCAGGGCGGACAGCCGGTGGACGTCGCGGAAACCATCGCCTACTTCGCCAGCCCGGCGTCAAACGCGGTGACGGGTAACGTCATTCGCGTCTGCGGCCAGGCCATGCTGGGCGCATAGGCCCTCGAGGAGAACGACATGAACCAGCCAAGCGGCCTGAAGAACATGCTGCGCGCGGCCGCCGGCGCCCTGCCGGTGGTGTCCCGCAGCAGCGAGCTGCCCACCCGCACGGTGACGATCGACGAGCTGCCCATCGACCGCGCGAACGTGGCCGAGTACGCGGGCGTCACCGGTCTGCGCTACGGCAATCACGTGCCGCTGACCTACCCGTTCGCGCTGACGTTTCCGGCGCTGATGTCGCTGGTGACCGGTTTCGACTTCCCTTTCGCCGCAATGGGATCGGTGCACACCGAGAACCACATCACGCAGTACCGCCCGATCGCGGTCACCGACACCGTCGGTGTGCGGGTGCACGCCGAGAACCTTCGCGAGCACCGCAAGGGCCTGCTGGTCGATTTGGTGACCGACGTCAGCGTTGGCAACGACGTCGCCTGGCATCAGGTCACCACCTTCCTGCACCAGCAGCGGACCAGCCTGTCCGACGAACCCAAGCCGCCGCCGCAGAAGCAGCCGAAGCTGCCGCCGCCGTCCACCGTGCTGCGGATCAGCCCCGGCCTGATCCGGCGCTACGCCGACGTGGGGGGCGACCACAACCCGATTCACACCAACTCGGTGGCTGCCAAGCTGTTCGGATTCCCGACCGTGATCGCGCACGGAATGTACAGCGCCGCAGCAGTATTGGCCAACATCGAAGCGCAGATCCCCGATGCCGTGCGGTACTCGGTGCGGTTCGGGAAGCCGGTGGTGCTGCCCGCAACCACCGGGCTCTACATCGACGAACACGACGGCGGCTGGGACATCTCGCTGCGCAACATCGCCAAGGGGTATCCGCACCTGACCGGAACCGTCCGGGCGCTATAGTGCGCCGGTAACGAACCGCTAGCCCGCGTGCGTCGAACTGCGGCCCTGGGCAAGCACTTTCAGCGCGTGGGCGCTGGTGGCGGTCAGCAGGAAAAGTAGGAACAGCCACAGCGGTGGGCGGGCGAGTTCCCACACGAAGATCGCCGCCCAGATCGGTGAGCCCTGAGTCACCGCGAGCACGCCTGCGGCGCCGGCCAGCGACACCGCCGGCACGTGCAGGTGCGTCCCCGTCGCCCAGTTGATCGTCAAGACCAGCGCCGCCCCGGCCGCGGCTCCGGTGGCCAGCGAGGGCGTCAGCAACCCGCCGGCCCCGCCGGCCCGCAGAAACAGCGCGGTCAGTACGGGTTTCAGCGCCAGGATCGCCAGCGCCGACAGCAGGGTCATGCCGCTGGCCAAGCTCACGGTCAGGATGCTGCGCCCGTTCCCGGGTAACTCGGGCCACCAGTGCGAACAGATGCCCATCACCAGGCCCGCACCCGCGAGCGCGGGAACCAGCAGCCAAGTCCGCGGCTGGCGGGCCGGCCGGGCCGCGGCCATCAACCGGTTGAAGGCCAAGCCGACCACCAGAGCCACGGGCGCCAGCAACAATCCGTGCGCGGTCAGCAGATACGTCGACTCCCCCATCGGCCACTGCAGGTTGGGTTGATCGCGCGTGATGGCCGAACCGACGGCGACCGCCAAGCCCGAGGAGAGAAACGCCGCGCCCACCGCCCGCGGCTGCCAGGTGGTGAGCAGGATCCGGATCGAGAACAGCGCCCCGGCAAGCGGAACCGCGTACACCGCGCCCAGACCGGCCCCCGCCGCGCAGGCCAGCAGGATCTCGCGGTCGCGCGGGCCGAGCCGCCTGAGCCAGCTTATTCCCAAATCGCTTAGGGCGGCGGCGAATTGGCGCGGGGCGCCTTCCCTCCCGAGCGATGCCCCCGATCCGACGAGCAGCACCTGCAGCATGGCGTCGATGCTCCAGGAAAGCCGCGGGACGGGTCCGCGGCGGGCGATCGTCTGCGCCAGTGGGGGCACCTCGGCCCGGCGCCGCAGCAACCACCACCCCAGGCCTGCCAGGGCGGCGCCGATCATCGGGCCCACCACGCGGCGGACCGGGCTGCTGGCGGCCACCCCGGCCAGCAGTGCGCCGAAACTGTAGTGGTAGGTGGCGTGCTGAACGGCGCGCAGCACGAACGTCGTCGCCAATCCGGCGACTCCGGCGAGCAGCCCGACAACGACGACCGCGCAGAAGAATTCGAGATCTCGGCGGTCCGAGCTGCGTGCGCTCACCGGGCCACCTGAACGAATGCGGGTCTAGTCGGCGACGGCGTCCGAGCCGTCGGCCTCGGGTTGGGCCGCGGCCGCTTCCCGTTCCGCCGGTGAGCCCTTGAGGCCGTACCAGAACAGGTCGATCATCAGCCGGGCCGCTTCCTCCACGTCGACGTCGCCGGTGCTGAGCCGATTGGCGACCGCCTCGCCGGCGCCCACCAGGGCGACGGCCATCATCTCGTGCTCGCGCTCGGAGCGCGGGTTGCGGCTGCCCGCCCGCATCAGCCCGGCCACGAGTTCGATGATCTGCTCGCGTCCCTCGCGGACCATGTGGGCGAACGCCTGCGAGCTGGTGGCCTGGGTGTACATCACGATCCAGGAGGCCCGGTTGGCGTCGATATAGCGCATGAACGCCGCGATGGTGTTGCGCAGCATGTCGTTGGGGCTCTGCTCGAAATCGATGTCGGCACGGACCACGTCGATGAACCGGTCCATCTCCCGGTTCAGGCAGGCGCCGAACAGGTCTTCCTTGGAGCCGTAGTACAGGTACAGCATCGGCTTGGAGATCTGCGCCTCGGCGGCGATGGCGTCCATCGAGGTCTCGTGATAGCCGTTGACCGAGAACATCTGCACGGCGGCGTCGAGCATCTGCTGCTCGCGAACGGCGCGGGGTAACCGCTTGGTACCACCCGCCATTCGCCTGCCTCTCCAGACCGTCAACTGACTCCAGGGTAAGCAATCAGTGCCCGCACTTGGGACTTTGACCCTTCATCCGGGTCAGGCGCCCGAGCGCGTCGTTGACCGCCGACATCTGCAGCTGTTTGCTATCGACCGCCTTGACCAGGCCGTCGAGCACCGCGGGCACTTCTTTGGTGGTGACCCACAGGGCGACGTCGGTGCCGGCTTGCAGGGTGCGCAGAACGGCGTCGGGCACGTCGTACTTGTCGGAGATGGCGGCCATGCTGGACAGGTCGTCGCTGAAGATCGGTCCGTCGAAAGGTTTGCCGCCATAGCCTTTTCCGGTGCGCAGCATTTGCACGGCTTCGGGGCTCAGGCTGGCCGGCAGGTCACCGGTGGTCAGTTGGGGCACCTGCAGATGACCCACCATGACTCCGGCCGGGACGACGCCCACCAGATTGCGGAACGGGACCAGGTCGACGTCCTGCATCTGGTCGAGCGGCGGTGTGGTGACCCCGCCCGTATGTGAATCGCCCGAGCCGCGGCCGTGACCGGGGAAGTGCTTGAACACCGGCTTTACCCCGGCGTCCAGCAGACCCCTGGCGTAGGCCTCGCCGAATATGGTGACCGTCTGCGGATCCGGGCCGAACGACCGGTTGCCGATCACGCTGTCGTCGGGGGCGGTGGTGACGACGTCGATGTCGGGCGCGAAGTCGACGGTGATGCCGAGGTCGTGCATCTTGCGGCCCCGGTCCAACTCCAGGTCGTGCACCTGTTGGGGGCTCATGGTCTGGGCCAGCTGCTTGGGCGACGGCGCCGCGCCGATCCGCTTCATCAGCCGCGAGACTCGGCCGCCTTCCTCGTCGACGCTGACGGCCAGGGCCAGCGGCCCGGCGCTGTTCTTGATGTCGGCGAGGGGCCCGTCGAAGATCGCCTGGTTCGTCCAGCTGCCGATGAAGATCCCGCCGACGTGGTAGTCGTTGACCACGCCGCGGGCGTCGTCGGCGTCCTTCACCCCCACCATCAACAGCTGCGCGAGCTTGTCGCGGGGCGACAGGCCGGTGGCGTCGCCGCAGCTCGGCAACGCAGCGGGCGCGGGGGCGGTGGGTTTGTGCGACGACGCCGCCGGCGGCCGGGTGGCGTGGCCGCATCCGGCCACCAGCGCGGAAGTGGCGGCAAGCACGGCGAGGGTGCGCGAAAATGCCATCGGGCCATGCTTTCACGCCGGGCGTTTCCTGCCGGGCTCCAGGGGGCATCGACGGTACCTTGCTGATCAGGGGGCTGCGCGCCCGTTCGACTGGCAGGGAGGAGCCAGCGATGAGCGGTTTTACGTTGGCCGT
>DASTKA010000302.1:0-3230 GCA_035716165.1 Mycobacterium sp.
GGATCGGCCCGACCCGACGTGGCACCAAACAGTTCACGACATGCGCCTGACCACCCGCTATGGCTGGCCGGGTACAGTCGCGCCATGGGCTTCGGGCCATCTCTACAGCGCACCGCTGTCCGGCGAGCACACTGGGCAACCGGCGTCACATCTTCTATGCGCGGCGCGCCGCCGCTGTCCATGCCGGTTCTCCCGTAGCAGCCGGGAGCAGCGGACGTTTTGAAATCCTGTCGGAGTTGGCCATACTCACCAGCAACATTCTTGGGTTCCAGAGCAGCACGGCGCTGGTCGGACGGGAAACGACGTCGCCTCGTGCAGCACATTCCGTGACTCGGCGAGAACCGCATCCAGCGGTCAAAGACGGCCGGACGTCTCAAAGGTTAGGCGAGGTTTGTGATGGTTGATCAACTCCAGCATGCGACCGAAGCGCTGCGTAAGGCGCTGGTCCAGGTTGAGCGCCTGAAGCGCACCAACCGTGCGCTGCTGGAGCGGTCCAACGAGCCGATCGCGATCGTCGGCATGTCCTGCCGGTTCCCGGGTGGCGTGGACAGCCCGGAGGCCCTGTGGCAAATGGTCGCCGACGGCCGCGATGTGATCTCGGAGTTTCCCAACGACCGCGGCTGGGACGTGGCGAGCCTGTATGACCCGGACCCCGACGCGCGGCACAAGTGCTACGTGAACACCGGCGGATTCGTCGACGGCGTAGCGGATTTCGATCCGGGCTTCTTCGGCATCGCGCCGAGCGAGGCGCTCGCGATGGATCCCCAGCATCGGATGCTTCTCGAACTGTCCTGGGAAGCGTTGGAGCGGGCCGGGATTGACCCCAGCGGGCTGCGCGGCAGCGCAACCGGGGTGTTCGCCGGGCTGATCGTTCAGGGCTACGGCATGCTCGCCGAGGAGATCGAGGGTTACCGGCTCACCGGCATGACCTCCAGCGTCGCCTCGGGCCGGGTGTCCTACGTCCTGGGGCTGGAAGGCCCCGCGGTGTCGGTGGACACGGCGTGCTCGTCGTCGTTGGTGGCGTTGCACATGGCCGTGCAGTCGCTGCGTTCGGGGGAGTGCGACCTGGCGCTGGCCGGCGGTGCGACCGTGAACGCGACGCCGACGGTCTTCGTGGAGTTCAGCCGGCACCGCGGACTGGCGCCGGACGGGCGATGCAAGGCGTATGCGGGCGCGGCCGACGGCGTCGGCTGGTCCGAGGGCGGGGCCGTGCTGGTGGTCGAGCGCCTATCGGATGCGCAGCGGCTCGGACACCCGGTGCTTGCGGTGGTGCGCGGTTCGGCGGTCAATCAGGACGGTGCCTCCAACGGGCTGACCGCCCCCAACGGTCCCTCGCAACAGCGGGTGGTGCGTGCCGCGCTGGCCAACGCCGGATTGGCCGCGGCCGACGTGGACGCCGTCGAGGGGCACGGCACCGGAACCACATTGGGCGACCCGATCGAGGCGCAGGCCCTGCTGGCGACCTACGGCCAGGATCGCAGCGAGCCGCTCTGGCTGGGTTCGATCAAGTCGAACATGGGCCACACGCAGGCCGCCGCCGGGGCGGCCGGCGTCATCAAGATGGTGCAGGCGATGCGCCACGAGACGCTGCCGGCGACGCTGCACGTGGACGCTCCGAGCCCGCACGTCGACTGGTCCGCGGGCTCGGTGTCGCTGCTGACGGAGGCGCGGCCCTGGGGCGCCGAGCGGCCGCGCCGCGCGGGCGTGTCGTCGTTCGGCATCAGCGGCACCAACGCGCACATCATCGTCGAGGCCGCCGCCCTGGAGCCGGTGCGGGAGCCAGGCCCGGCGCGGACCGCGGTTCCGTGGGCGGTGTCGGCGAAAACGCCGTCGGCGCTGGCGGCGCAGGCGGCGCGGCTGGCCGAATACGTTCGCGCGCACAGTGATCTGGACGTCGCCGACGTCGGGTGGTCGTTGGCCGGCCGGGCGGCGTTCGAGTACCGTGCGGTCGTTGTTGGCGGTGACCGCGATCGGCTGCTGGCCGGGCTGGACGAGCTGGCCAACGACGACCCGACCGGATCGGTCATCAGGGGCACCGCGACGCCGGCGGGTAAGACCGTGTTCGTCTTCCCCGGGCAGGGTTCCCAATGGCTGGGCATGGCCATCGAATTGCTGGATACCGCACCGGTATTCGCTCAGCAGGTCGAGGAATGCGAAGAGGCCTTCGCCGAATTCGTCGACTGGTCGCTGACCGACGTCCTGCGCGGCGCACCCGATGCGCCGGGACTGGACCGGGTCGACGTCGTGCAACCGGTGCTCTTCGCCGTGATGGTGTCGCTGGCCGAACTGTGGAAATCGGTCGGGGTCAACCCGGATGCGGTGATCGGTCATTCGCAAGGAGAGATCGCCGCCGCCTACGTCGCCGGCGCGCTGTCGTTGCAAGACGCCGCCCGGGTGGTGACCTTGCGCAGCAAGCTGCTGACGTCACTGGCCGGTCCGGGTGGCATGCTGTCCATCGCCTGCAGCACCGAACGGGCCCGGGAGTTGTTGGCGCCCTACGGCAATCGAGTCAGCATCGCCGCCGTCAACGGCCGGTCGGCCGTCGTGGTGTCAGGTGAGGTGGCCGCGCTCGATGAGCTCGTCGGCTTCTGCGCCGACCTCGAGCTGCGGACCCGGCGGATCGACGTGGACTACGCCTCGCACTCGGTTGAGGTCGAGGCGATCCGCGCTGACCTCGCGGAGGTGCTGTCCGGTATCGAGCCGCGCTCCACGCGCGTCGCGTTCTTCTCCACGGTGACCGGAAGCCGCTTGGACACAGCCGGATTAGATGCCGACTACTGGTATCGCAACATCCGGCAAACCGTGCAGTTCGACCAGGCGGTGCGCAGCGCCTGCGAGCACGGCTACCGGGCGTTCATCGAATCCAGCCCCCATCCGGCCCTGGTCGCCGGCATCGAAGACACCGCCAACGACAGCCTTCCGGGCGACACCGAGGCCATCGTCATCCCCACTCTTGGCCGCGATGACGGCGGGCTCGAACGGTTCCTGACTTCGGCGGCCACCGCGTTCGTCGCGGGGGTGAATGTGCAGTGGTGCGGCGCGCTGGGCGGCGCCGGGTTCGTCGAACTGCCAACCTATGCCTTTGACCGGCGGCGGTTTTGGCTGTCCGGGGAGGGCATCTCGGCGGACGCGTCGGGCCTGGGGCTGGGCACCAGCGGGCATCCCCTGTTGAGCGCGGTCGTCGAGCTACCGGCATCGGGCGGCGTCGTCCTGACGGGCCGCCTGTCGCC
>DASTKA010000303.1:0-5281 GCA_035716165.1 Mycobacterium sp.
GTGTTGACGTAGTCAGCCACCCGCTTGAGACGCTTGAGCATGCGACCTTCGCCGAGGCGCAGCAACTTCGACAGCACGGCAATGTCCCCTGTTGGTAGGAGTCTTGTATTGAGCGACTCCCATGGTAGGCGACGACCCCCCAATGGCCGCCGCAGCGGCGATCGCAAGCGCGGCTACCGCCGGGCGCTGATCAGCCCAGTCGGATCAGCCCGTAGTCGTAGGCGTGCCGTCGGTAGACGACGCAGGGCCGTTCGGTCTGCTTGTCGTGGAACAAGAAGAAGTCGTGTCCGACGAGCTCCATCTCGTAGAGCGCGTCGTCGACCGTCATCGGCGTGGCCGGGTGCTCCTTGGTCCGCACGATCCGCCCGGGCTCGTGGTTGAGCTCCACGCCGTCGTGCTCGCCCGGCGGCTGCGGCGCGTTGTCGAGCGGGGCGGGTGGCGGCACCGCGGTGGCGGCGGCCAGTGACACCGGGGTCTTGTCCCCGTAGTGAACCTTGCGACGGTCCTTGACGCGGCGCAGCCGGTTCTCCAGCTTGTCGACCGCCGACTCGAACGCGGCGTAGAAGCTGTTGGCGCAGGCCTCCGCCCGGGTTACCGGACCCCGGCCGCGGGCGGTGATCTCCACGCGCTGACAGGATTTGCGTTGACGCCGGTTGGGTGCGTGCTTGAGCTCGACATCGAAAAGGTAGATGGAGCGATCGAACCGCTCGAGGCGGGCGAGTTTTTGCGAGACGTACAGACGGTAGTGATCGGGGATTTCTACGTTGCGGCCCTTGAACACAACATCGGCGGTGGTTGTCGGTGGGGCTTGATCGTCAGTGATGGGCGGTTCGTCCAGCATCGGATCGGAATCCACGGATAGCCTTGACATACGTGACAACTCGTTTCTCTTTTCACGTCACACGCGCCCTGCGTGCCCGGCTGCTCTAATGCGCCGACGAGGTGGGAGCGGTTCGAGACTGGCTACCGCCGCAGGCTGCCCGCCGGTGCAAGGTGTCGATTACTCACCCCTTCCCCCGGATGGGCCTCACCTGGAAATCGCGACCAGTGAGTCAGACCGATGAGTCGTACTTCGTTGTTCTCGACGTTAGCTCGTGTTCGCCTGCCGATGCCACTGATTTGTTCCAGCTGTTGCGAGTTCTTCACAACCTCTTGGCCGGGTCATGGGTTGGGCTGAGCGGCGGCCGAATCAGACCGCGGCGATCGCCAGCACCGCGGCGACCCGAACCCCGGCGGCCTGCAGGATCCGCACGGACTCGCGCGCCGTCGCACCGGTGGTGACGATGTCGTCGACGACCATGACCTCGGTGCGCGGCGGTGCACCGCGCAGCACCACCCGGCCGGCGATGTTGCGCTCGCGCGCGGTGGTGCCCAGACCCACCGAGTCGCGCGTCATCGCCTTGAGCCGCAGTGCCTGGGCGACGGTGATGTCCGGATGCCCTGCCACCGCGGCGCGTGCCAGCCGGGCGACGGGGTCGCCGCCGCGCCGGCGCGCGGCCGAACGCCGGGTCGGGGCGGGCACGACGGTCAGCGGGGTCGGCACGATGCCCCACGACAACAATCGGTGCACGCCGACGGCCAGGACCCGCGCCAGCGGTTCGACGAGATCGGCGCGGCCCCGCTCTTTGAGCGCCAGGATCGCGTGCCGCCGCGCGTTGGCATAGCGGCCGAGCGCGAACACCGGGACCTCCGGGTCGATGCGCGGGTTCACCACGTGCGGCTGATCGGGCGCCACCGACAGCTCGGCTGCGCACGCGTCGCACCAGCGGGCCGACGGCGCCCCACAGCCGCCGCATTCGGCCGGCAGGAACAGGTCGAGCATGGCGCCAGTGTGCCGCCCCTGTATGACAAGTCCCGGCTCCGCCGCGCTGGCGATCGCCGCTAGCCCCATGGCGGCGACCCGCTGCGCCCGGCTCCGCCGCGCTGGCGATCGCCGCTAGCCCGGCAGCACCGGGGCCGCCCCGGGCACCGTCAGCCCGGGCACCTCCGACCAGCCCTGCTGACCGTCGGCCGACGGCGAATACTGCAGCACCCCTTGCGGACCCGCGACGTAGGCCGTCGACGGGTTGGCGACCACCGTCGTCACCGGCATCTGCAGGCCGTGCGGCGGCGCGTCGGAGTTCACCCCGTCGATGTTCACGTACGACACCGGGTGGCTGGCGTCGGTCCGGGTCACCACGAGGTCGTCACCGGTGCGCCACGACAGCGACACCACCGAATTGCCCAACCCGAACCCGAGCCGGCGCGGGAAGGTCAGGGCGTACTGGCCGGCCTGCGTCTGCTCGACGCTGGCGAGGATTACCTGACCGCCGATCACCATCGCGGCGCGGGAGCTGTCGCGGGACAGCTGCAGGTCGGTGATCGGTCCCGGGTACCGGGTGGCCACCGCCACCGAATCCACCGGAAGGCGGGCGGGCTGCCCGGAGGCCGGCTCCTGAATCGCCCGCAACACGTTGTTGCCGTCGACCACCACCCAGACCACGTCGTCCAGCGACCAGGTGGGCCGCGACAGGCTGTGCCCGTCGGCGGACTGCACCGCCTCGGCGCCCAGATCACCGATCCACAAGGACGCGGCCATGTCCGGGGCGCCGCGATGCAGCGTCACCACCGACGCCGCCTGCCTGCCGTTGCGCGACAGGGCTGCACCGGTCTGGTCGCCCATGCGCCCGAACGCGCCGGGCACCATGGCGGTGTGCTGGCCGTCCAGCGACACCAGTGAGCCGTTCACCAGGGCATGCAGCCCGGCGCCGGCGCCGTCGGCCGCGCCGGGATCGGTGGCCGCGACGTCGGAGGTGGTCCACCCGTCGCGGAACCGGTCGTCCAGCGGCGCGCCGTCGGCGTTGATCACATACGGGCCCCGGATGTCGGCGCGGGCCAAGGTCCAAATGATCTGTGCGGCAAGCAATTGCCGACTGTGCGGATCGGTGGTGGACAGCTTCTCGAGATCGACGCGCGCGCCGCCGTAACCGCGCCCGATGCCGCTTTTGCCGCCGTCGGCCCGGGTCACCGGTCCGTGCAGCCGCAGTGGCGGGGCGAGCAGATTGCGGACGGTGTGCGCCATCTCGGGCCGCGGCCCGGCGATGACCTTGGAAACCAGCTCGGTGGCCAGCTGGTCGGAATCTGGCACGGCGACATAGCGCGGATCGGGGACGACCGTCTTGCCGGTCGGATCGGCGAAGTACAGCGTGTTGCGTTTGTAGGTCGACTGAAACTGCTGCCAGTCCAGGAACACCCCGTTGGGCAACCGGTCGATGCGCCACCCGCCGGAGGTCTTGACCAACTCGATCGGCCCCGGGTCGGGCAGCACACCCTCGGCGGTCTCGAACACCCCGACATCGGACAGCGAGCCCAGGATGTCCGCGCGCATGGTTGCCGAAACACGTTCGGCGGCACGGGTTTCGACGAACACCACGTGGTCGATCAACAGCGCGCTACCGGCGTCGTCCCAGGCGTTGGACGCCGACTGGGTGAGGAACTGCCGTGCGGCAAGGTGGCGGTTCGCGGGATCGGCCGTGGCCTTGAAGAATTCGCGCAGTAACACGTCGGGGTCCATGCCCGGGGTCGGTTTGGGCAGGTTCGACGGCGCCGGTCGCTCGACGGTGCCGATGGCCTGCGGGGCCGACCAGCTGGGCACTCCCGCACAGCCGGCGAGCAGGACGGCCAGCATCAGCAGGCCCAACAGCCGCCGCATCACAGGGTCCTCTCCGCATGCTCGCGCTGGCGTGGACGGTCTTTCGCGTGCTGCGGGCCGGTCGCGGCGGGTTGCGGAATCGGCTTCATGGGCAGCGGGCTCGTGGTGACCTTGTGACCGCGAACCAGCGGCAGCGTCAGCCGGAAGCACGAGCCGTCGCCCGGTTCGCCCCACGCCTCCAGCCGGCCCTGATGCAGTCGCGCGTCCTCGATGCTGATGGCCAGCCCGAGCCCGGTGCCACCCGAGCGGCGAACCCGCGACGGGTCGGCCCGCCAGAACCGGCTGAACACCAGCTTCTCCTCGCCGGGACGCAGCCCCACCCCGTAGTCGCGGACGGTGACGGCCACCGTGTCCTCGTCGGCGGCCATCCTGATCTTGACCGGCTTGCGCTCGGCGTGGTCGATGGCGTTGGCGATCAGGTTGCGCAGGATGCGCTCCACCCGGCGGGTGTCGACCTCGGCGATCACCTCTTCGCTCGGCAGGTCCACCTTCAGTTCGATGCCGGCGTCCTCGGCCAGGTGCCCGACGTTGCCCAGCGCGCTCTGCACGGTGGTGCGCAGGTCGACCGCCTCGACGGACAGCTCGGCGACACCGGCATCGTGCCGCGAGATTTCGAGCAGGTCGTTGAGCAGCGACTCGAACCGGTCCAGCTCGTTGACCATCAGCTCGGTGGAGCGGGCCAGCGTGGGATCCAGGTCGGCGCTGTGGTCGTAGATGAGGTCCGCGGCCATGCGCACGGTGGTCAGCGGGGTGCGCAGCTCGTGGCTCACGTCGGAAGTGAAGCGGCGCTGCAGATTACCGAACTCCTCCAGCTGGGTGATCTGGCGCGATAGGCTCTCGGCCATGTCGTTGAATGACATGGCCAGCCGGGCCATGTCGTCCTCGCCGCGCACCGGCATGCGTTCGGACAGATGGCCCTCGGCGAAGCGTTCGGCGATGCGCGATGCCGATCGCACCGGCACTACCACCTGCCGCGACACCAGCAGCGCGATCCCGGCCAGCAGCACCAACAGCACCGCGCCGCCGGTGATCATGGTGCCGCGCACCAGCTGGATGGTGGCCTGTTCGTTCTTGAGCGGAAATATCAGGTACAGCTCCAGGTTGGCCACCTGCGATGACGCCGGCGTACCGACGATCAGCGCCGGCCCGGAGAACCCGTCGGTGTGCACCGTGGCGTACTGGTAGGACGCCTGCCCCGCCTTGACGAAGCCACGCAGGGAGCCGGGCACCTGGTCGACGGGGCCCGCCGTGGTCGCGGCGCGCGGGCCGTCGCCCGGCACCATCAGCACCGCGTCGAAGGCGCCGGCCAGCCCCGCGCCCGAGGCCGGGTCGGTCTTGGAGGTCAGCGTGTTGCGCGCCAGCTGAAGACTGCTATCGAGGGAGCGCGCTTCCTCGCCGTTGACGATCCCGCCCACGGTGGTGCGCGCCCGCTCGATCTGCTCGATGGCGGCCTTGACCTTGACGTCGAGCACGCGATTGGTGACCTGAGAAGTCAACACGAAGCCGAGCGCCAAGATGACAGCCAGGGACAGCCCCAATGTCAGCGCCACGACCCGAAGTTGCAACGAGCGCCGCCAGGCGATTGCCACG
>DASTKA010000304.1:0-5139 GCA_035716165.1 Mycobacterium sp.
TTCGCGCCGACCTGCGAGTCGCGCACCCCCTGATCTCCCGCACCCACCTGATCGTGCGGTATGACCAGGGCCGATGGATCGCTATCGACAACGGCAGTCTCAACGGCCTTTATGTCCACAACCGCCGGGTCCCGGTCGTCGACATCCAGGACGGCCTGCGGATCAACATGGGCAATCCTGACGGCCCGGCACTGACCTTCGAGGTCGGCCGCCATCAGGGCTCGGCCGGCCGGCCCCCGCTGACGACGTCGGTACCCATCGTGAGCAACCCCAGCGAACCGCTGGCGCGGGCGCCGCAGGGCCAGCCATTCGGCACGCAGGGGCCCGGCCAGTCCCAGCAGCCTGCGTCGGCCTCGTTCCGGCAACCCGTCCATCCGCCCAGCGCCGCGCAGCCGAGCCAGCAGACCAGCGGATCCACGCCGGGCTACCCGGCCGGGCCGCAACCGAGATACCCGACGAGCGGTCCACCGAGCGCCCCGAACGGCGGGCCCCAGCACGCGCCGCATATCTACCGGTCGGCATCCGCGTACGCGGCGCCGCCGACCAGCGCGGAGCCGGCGACGCCCCAGACGGGACGCATCGGGGGTGACTCGTCGGTCATCGCGACGTCGATGATGAAGATCCTGCGGCCGGGCAAGGCGGGGTTCGACGCACCCGGTGCGATCAAGATCGGCCGCGCCAACGACAACGACATCGTCATTCCCGAGGTGCTGGCATCGCGCCACCACGCGACCCTGGTCCCGGGGCCCACCGGCACCGAGATCCACGACAACCGCAGCATCAACGGCACCTTCGTCAACGGCGCCCGGGTCGACTCGGCCGTCCTGCACGACGGCGACGTCGTCACGATCGGCAACATCGACCTGGTCTTCCACGGCGGCACCCTGGCCCGTCGTGACCAGACGGCGACCGCCACGCGTACCGGTGGGCTCGACGTGCGCGGTGTGACGTGGACGATCGAGAACAACAACACGCTGCTGGACAACATCTCGCTGACCGCGCTTCCCGGCACCCTGACGGCGATCATCGGGCCCTCCGGCGCGGGCAAGTCGACGTTCGCCCGGCTGGTCGCCGGGTACACGCACCCGACGACCGGGACCGTGTCGTTCGAGGGCCACAACATCCATGCCGAATACGCCTCGTTGCGCAGCAGGATCGGGATGGTGCCCCAGGACGACGTGGTGCACGGGCAGCTGACCGTGCAGCAGGCGCTGATGTACGCGGCCGAACTACGGCTGCCGCCGGACACCACCAAGGACGACCGCGCCCAGGTCGTGGCGCGGGTGCTCGAAGAACTCGAGATGACCCGGCACCTGCACACCCGGGTCGACAAGCTCTCCGGCGGTCAGCGCAAGCGCGCGTCGGTCGCGCTCGAGCTGCTCACGGGGCCGTCGCTGCTGATCCTCGACGAACCGACGTCCGGCCTGGACCCGGCGCTGGATCGGCAGGTGATGACCATGCTGCGGCAGCTGGCCGACGCCGGCCGCGTGGTGCTCGTGGTCACCCACTCGCTGACCTACCTGGACGTCTGCGATCAGGTATTGCTGCTCGGCCCCGGCGGCAAGACCGCGTTCTGCGGCCCGCCGAGCCAGATCGGTCCCGCCATGGGCACCACCAACTGGGCCGACATCTTCAGCACGGTCGCCAACGACCCCGACGGCTCCCGGGAGCGCTACCTGGCCCGGACGGGCCCTCCGCCCGCTCCGCCGCCCGCGGAGAAACCCGCCGAACTCGGCGATCCCGCGCACACCAGCCTGTTCCGCCAGTTCTCCACGATCGCCCGGCGCCAGATGCGGCTGATCGTTTCGGACCGCGGCTACTTCCTGTTCCTCGCGCTCCTGCCGTTCATCATGGGGGCGTTGTCGATGTCGGTGCCGGGCAATGTCGGGTTCGGAATCCCGAACCCGATGGGTGCCGCGCCCAATGAGCCCGGACAGATCCTGGTGCTGCTGAACGTCGGCGCGGTGTTCATGGGCACCGCCCTGACCATCCGCGACCTGATCGGTGAACGCCCCATCTTCCTGCGCGAACAGGCGGTCGGCCTGTCCACGTCGGCGTATCTGCTGGCCAAGGTCTGCGTGTACACGGTCTTCGCGATCGTCCAGTCGGCGATTGTCACCGTTATCGCGGTGCTCGGCAAGGGCGGCCCAACCCAGGGCGCCGTGGCGCTGGGCAAGCCGGCTTTGGAGCTGTTTGCCGACGTCGCTCTGACGTGCGTCGCGTCGGCCATGCTGGGGCTGGCCCTGTCGGCCGTCGCCAAGTCCAACGAGCAGATCATGCCGCTGCTGGTGGTGGCCGTCATGTCGCAGCTGGTGTTCTCCGGCGGAATGATCCCGGTGACCGGGCGCATGGGACTCGACCAGATGTCGTGGGCCACACCGGCGCGGTGGGGGTTCGCCGCGTCGGCTTCGACCGCCGACCTGACCAAGTTGGTGCCCGGCCCGCTGAGCCCGAAAGATTCGCACTGGCGGCACACCCCGGCGGCTTGGTGGTTCGACGTGGGCATGCTGTTCGTGATCAGCGCCGTCTACCTCGGATTCGTGCGCTGGAAGATCCGCCTCAGGGGCGGCTGAAGACTTTCAGGCGCCCTTGCGGACCAACTGCTCGGCCGCGGCACGCATTCGGTCCGACAGGTGCAGCAGATCATGCTCGCCCACGCCCAGCGGCAGCGTGTACGCCAGCTGCCGCAATTCGACGGCATAGTTGCGCAGATCTTCGCGGAGGCGCATCTCAACGGTGGGCATCAGTTCTCCCTGAGGCTTGGCAGAATGCCTGGTCCGCGTCGACCAGCCGATGTGAAAATTTTCGCAGCCCGTGCCCGTAACCGCGAGAGCGCCGACGCGAATTAACGGGAGTTTGACAGCGTATTTACAGTTCGCGCACCGATGCGCTGCGCTCGAACATTGACGCAACCCCCGAAATTTCCCAGCGCCGTCTCGCCGCGGCGTTACGCTGACCACGCTCGGTGAAAAGTACGCGGGAAAGGCACAGGCGCCGGAATGGATTTCGAGCTCGACGCTGGGCAGCGCGCCTGGCTCACCGAGATTCGCGAATTTCTGCGCGACAACGTCACCCCGGAGTTGCTCAACGAGCTCGCCGAGCACGACCTGGAATTTCCCGACGGCGAGGTGGTGCGGTTCCGGCGCAAGATCGGGGCCAAGGGCTGGTTCGGGCTGAACTGGCCGCGCGAGTACGGGGGACTGGGGCTCGGCGCCATCCACCTGCATCTGCTGATGAGCGAATTCGAATACTGGGGTGTGCCCGGCCCCGATCTGACGGTGACGTCGGTGGCCCCGATGATCATGCGGCACGGCACCGAGCGCAACAAAACCGAATGGCTCCCCCTGATCGCCAGGGGTGAAATGATCTGCGCCGTCGGGTATTCCGAGCCAGATGCGGGGACCGACCTGGCCAGCCTGCGGACCACCGCTACCCGCGACGGCGAAGAATGGGTGATCAACGGCACCAAGATCTGGAACAGCGGCGCGCAGCGCGCGACGCACGAATGGCTCTGCGTCCGCACCGATCCGAGTGGTGTCCGGCATCGCGGCATTTCGGTCATCATCGTGCCGATCGACAGCCCGGGCGTCGAAATCCGGCCGCTGTACGCATGGTCGGGCTATCGCACCAACGAGGTGTACTTCCGCGACGTGCGGGTGCCGGTCACCAACCTGGTCGGCGAGGTCAACCGCGGCTGGACCTACATCACGGGTGCGCTCGATCTCGAACGCGGGGCACTGACCAACGCCGGCGACCTGCGCCGCGCGGTCGAGGAGTTGCACCGGCTGGCGCAAAGGCCGCGGCGCGATGGGACCGTGCCCGCCGACGATCCGTCGCTTCGCCGCCGGCTGGTGCAGGCCGAGGCCGACGTCGCGGTGGCCACCCTGATGGGTTACGAGGCGGCATCGATCCTCGACAGCGGCGTCATACCCAGTGTCGAGGTCAGCGTGGAGAAGGTGTTCACCAGCGAGCTGCGCCAGCGCATCGCCGACCTGGCGCTCGACCTCCTCGGCCCCGACGGCCTGTTGGCGCATCGCAGCGAAAGGGCCCCGCTGGCAGGCAAATTCGAGCGGCTCTACCGGGCCGCCCCGCTGATGCGCTTCGGTGGCGGCACCAACGAGGTGCTGCGCGACATCATCGCCCAGCGCGGGCACGCCATGCCCTCCTACGGACGCTGACCCAGGGCCCCGCGCACCGCCGATGAAGACGATTCCCACCGCCGAACAGCGCGAGTTCGCCTCCGCGTTGCGCGCACTGCTGGCCGCCGAGAACCCGGTCGATCTGGTACGCGCGCTCGACGAGCCCGGCGCCGATCGCGGCACGCCCGCATTGTGGAAGGCGCTGACGGATGCCGGCGTCTTCGGACTCGCGATCGCCGAGGAGTACGGCGGGGCCGGCGGCTCGCTCGACGACCTGGCCGTCTTCTCCACCGAAGCAGGCCGCGCGCTGTGCCCGACGACGGTGCACAGCAGCATTCTGGCCGCGCTGGCCATCGACGAGCTCGGCTCCCAGGACGACAAGGCCCGCTGGCTGCCGCCGATGGCGGCGGGGAGTATCCGGGCCACCACGGCGCTCCACAACGCCCGGGACGCCGCCGTCATCACCCCGGCGCTGCGCGCCGATCTCGACCGGGGACACTGGCGGCTCGACGGAACCGTGGACTACGTCCTCGACGCCGACGTCGCCGACCTGATCGTGGTGTCTGCCGCGGCCGACGGGCGCGCGCTGGCCTTCGTGGTCGACGTCCGCGACCTGCGCACCGAACCGCTCGACATGGCCGGTGGCATCCGCGCCTTCACGGTGCGGTTCGACAACGTCGACGCCGCGGCGCCGCTTGACGGGGTCACCGCACCGGCGCTGCGCCGCCTGGCCAATACCGCCGTGGCCCTGGGATCACTCGACCTGGTGGGTGTCGGCGAGGCCGTGCTGGACCGCACAGTCGACTACACCAAGTTGCGTCATCAATTCGGCCGGCCCATCGCGTCGTTCCAGGCCGCCCAGCATCTGGTCGCCAACATGCACATCGGTTTGGCGGCAGCGCGATTGGCCGCGCACGCGGCGGTGTTCTGGCTGGGACGCGGCCGCGTCGCCAGCAGGGAGACGGCGATCGCGCGCATGCACGCGGCCACCGCGGCACGG
>DASTKA010000305.1:0-2973 GCA_035716165.1 Mycobacterium sp.
GTCAGCAGGGGATGCGGGTCCCGTGAAAACCGTGCCGGCAGGCAACTGCGCCAGGTTCGCGGTCAAGCCGCTGACGCACGGCGGCACTCCAGCGCCGTTGTGGCTGGCCGAATTCGAGGAGAGGCCGTTGCCGGCACTGGACCTGTCGGAGTGCGAGAATCTGGTTGTCGTGGCCGCTCACCCCTCTGACGAAACTCTCGGTCTGGGCGCAATGATCACCCAGCTGGCCGCCAGCGGCGTTCCCGTTCAAGTGGTTTGCGTCAGCGACGGCGGTGCCGCTCGCCCCGGCGCGCCGGCCGCGGAGCGGTTTCGCATGGAAACCATCCTTCGATACGAATCGCGCAGAGCGACAAAGTCTTTGAACGTCCCTTCCCCGGCGCTGCTCGGTTTGCCCGATGGTGAGTTGACAGATCACGAGGACGCGCTCAGCGAGATGCTGACCGAACGCCTCGAAGCCGCCGGCCCCGCGACCTGGTGCGCGGCCACCTGGCAGGGTGACGGCCATCCCGATCACGAAGCCGTGGGGCGTGCGGCCTCGGCCGCATGCGCGCGCACCGGGGCCACGCTGCTGGAATATCCAATCTGGATGTGGCACTGGGCGGTTCCGGCCGACCCCGTGGTGCCTTGGGACCGGGCCTACTCGGTGCGAACACCAGCCTGTGCGACCGAGCGCAAGCGTCGCGCCGCGCAATGCTTTCGAAGCCAATTTGACTCCAACACAGGAGGACCCGCGCCCATATTGCCGGGCTTTGTGCTTCCTCGACTGATCGCAGTGGGCGAGGTCGTATTTCGGTGACCGCGGATCGGGTAGCCCATACCTATGCGCGTGGCAACATTCAACATCCTGCACGGTCGCACCGTGGGCGATGGCGTGGTGGTCGACCGCCTGCGTGACTGCGTACGCCGCCTTGACCCGGACGTGCTCAGCCTGCAAGAGGTCGACTGCGATCAGCCGCGGTCCGAGCACGCCGACCTGACCGCCGCGGCGGCCGAAGCCATGGGAGCGGTCGAACATCGGTTCGTGGCGGCCATTTCCGGCACACCGGGGGCCACCTGGATGGCCGCGACCGGTCGCGAACAGCCCGGCACCGCGGCCTACGGAATCGCGCTGTTGTCGCGGTATCCGGTTACCAGTTGGCAAGTGCTTCGATTACCCCGGATTCCGATGCGGTTTCCGATGTATCTGCCCGGCCCCAACCGGGTGATGATCGTCGGCGAGGAGCCCCGAGCGGCGGTCGTCGCGCAGCTGCGCACCCCGATGGGCGGCCTGACCGTGGCCAACACGCACTTGTCATTCGTTCCTGGCTGGAATCGGCGCCAGCTGCGCCGATTGATTCGGGACCTGCGCGGCTTGCCGGGGCCGCGGCTGTTGACCGGCGACCTGAACATGACCCCGACGACGGTGCGCCGCTGGTCGGGCATGCGGGCGCTGGCCGCGGCGCAAACGTTTCCCGCGGATCACCCCAACCGTCAGCTCGACCACATCTTGACCGACGATCCCCGACTACGCGGCGGTGCCGTCAAGGCGGACCCGATGACCATCTCCGACCACCGTCCGCTGGTGGTGGACCTGCACCGCGACTGAGCGCCTCAGTCCCGTTGCCCGCCAGCCGATCTCATCGCGGCCAGCACACGCCGCACGTCTTGCGTCGCCGGCATCGCGTCGGTGACCCCGATGATCGCCACTCCGACGTCGGCGCTGTCGATGCTGCCGGCTGTCATGAGTCTGCGGGCGATGGCGGTGACCTCGTCGTCGGTCACTCGTCGTGGCAACAATGCGAGGACCGGACCGTAGCCGACCTCCGGCGCGCCCCTTGGGTACCCCGCGCGCAGAAACGCGATCACGCGATGTTTGAAGCTCACCTGCGTACCTCGCTCTCCGCCGCACGCCACGCGCCAAAAGCGTATTCCCGGGGATATCCCGGTCGGGCGTCTTGAAACCAATCGGCGGTCGAGGTCGCGGGTGGCCTATTGGTTCTTCTTCTGGCGTTCTTCGGCAGCATCGGCGCCGGCCCGCGCCGACTCAGCTTCGGCTTCCTTCTTGCCCGCATCCCGTTGGGCGTCGGCTTTGTCCTGCTGGGCCTTGCCCTCTCTGTGCAGGTCGTCTCGGCCGAGCACGGCCCCGCCGACCTCTTTGGCCTTGCCCTTCACGCCCTCGACGGTGCCCTTGACGGTTTCTTCCGGCCCGCTCTTGTCATCCCCCATGGGTTCGACCTCCTCGTGATTACTGAGCTTGCGCTCGATGGCAACTAGGGCGTTCCCACCGCACGTCGCGGCAAACGCGCCCGGCCCGCGTTACGCCTGGACACCCGGCCGGATGACGTGGGCGCCATCACGTCGCTCACCCCCCCACGGCCGAACGTCACGTATCCGCGAGCCGAATGCCTCGTTTGAACGAGGCTGCGCCGGGTAGTTGCAGGCCCGAAGGGAGTGAGAGTCATGACCACTATCGCCGTGATCGGGGCGACCGGTACCGCCGGGTCCCGCATTGTCACCCGCCTGAAGTCGCGCGACGTCGCGGTAGTAGAGATCTCGCGCGAGCACGGGGTCGACCTGTTCGATGCGCCAAGCCTTTCGTGGGCGCTCAAGGGGGTCGACGTCGCGATCGACGTGTCCAACCCGGTGCCTCCCGATGGCCGCTCCGGCATCGGCCAGACCCTCGCGGCCGCCGCCCGCAACATCGTGGGCGCGTGTGCCACGCAAGAAGTGCAGCGCCTGGTGGCGTCGACGATCGCCGGAATCGAAGACCCGGTGTTCGACGGCTTCGCCTACTTCGAAGCCAAGCGCGAGGCCAAGGACATCCTGCTCGACGGCCCGGTACCAACGACGATCGTCAAGTCGACGCAGTGGTACGAATTCGCCACCAACCACGACGCGGTGACCTGTAACGCCGACGAGGTGATCGTCGAGGACTGGCTGATTCAACCGATCGCCGCCGACACCGTCGCCGACGTGTTGGTCGAGGCGGCCCTG
>DASTKA010000306.1:0-4035 GCA_035716165.1 Mycobacterium sp.
CGTAGTGCTCGTCTCGAAGGAGAGCCGCGTTGCCGCGGCGCAGTCGTACATCGACGCGCTCGTCAGCCATGACGGCGACTCGGTTCCGTTCGCCGCCCGGTGCACCCGCGTCGAACAGGGCATCAAGAACGGGTTCTCCGGAAATCACCTGCGGCGCAGCCTCAATCGGGGTTTCCAGTACCGACTGCTCGCCGCAACGACACCGCCGGACTACCGGATCGACGGTGATGAGGTGCACGCCGAGTACCACGTGCGGCTCAAGGGGGCGTTCGGCGGGCGGCGCCTGGCCGCGCGCGTCAACGAGACCTTCGTGATCCCTGCCGAAAGTTCAAGCGGGACAGCAGAAATCCACCACATCAAAGTTCGCTTCCAGCCGTACATTCAGGGGCGTTCATGAAGAAGCCGCGCTCCCTGAACTCGCCCTTCTTCACCTTCTTCTTGAAGTGGCTGGGGCGCGCGAACGCGTGGATCTATCAGCGCAGCAACGGAAAACTCGGCGGCACGATGCAAAAGGCCCCGGTCGCGCTGCTGACGACCACCGGACGCAAGACCGGCCAGCCCCGGGTCAGCCCGCTGCTCTACCTGCGCGAGGGTGACCGCGTCATTCTCGGCGCCTCCCGCGTAGGCAGCGACAAACACCCACTGTGGTACCTCAATTTGAAGGCCAATCCCGAAGTGTCCGTGCAGATCAAGGATGAGGTGCTGTCGCTGCGGGCGCGCGACGCGACGACCGCAGAACGGGCGGAGTACTGGCCGAAGATGGTGGCCATGTATCCGAACTTCGAGGACTACCAGTCCTGGACGGACCGCGAGATCCCGATCGTCATCTGCGACCCCTGAACCGGGTCGTCCCACTCGTGGTATGCGAGCCGCGCTAGGCGTGCGCTCTCTCGCTTCGCGCCAATGGCGGCGGAAATCCTGAGCAACTCGACTTCAGCGGTGGCCGACCTCAGAACTTCACCGCTCCAGACAGGCCGACAGGCCTATGCCCAGGTTTGATCTCTGCGTCGCCTCGGTCGGCTTGGTCGATCCCCCGGACTTGGTAGACGCGATCACATCGGTAGAAATCCAGCTGAGGATTTCGTCAGCCTTATTGACTGAGGCCCTCGTCACGTGTGATGATTTCGTCAGAAAGGATCTGGACGCCGTGCCCGGCGGCAGCGCTGTGAGGAGAACCGATGCGTCGGACACCGGCCGGTATCCCGGTATACGAGCCAAACATCTACGCCAGAGACGCCATCGTCGATCCTTACCCGCACTATCAGCGGCTGCGCGACCTCGGGCCGGTGGTCTGGTTGGCCAAGCAGAAGGCCTACGCGCTTCCCCGCTACGCCGAGTGCAAGGCGGCGTTGCGTGATGACGAGACATTCCTATCGGGCAGGGGTGTCTCCCTGAACCCGATCACCAACCGCTTGTCCCGGGGCACGACGCTCAACAGCGATGGCGGCGAACATGATCGGCGACGCAGATTGGTCGCGCACCGGCTGTTGCCACGCGCGTTGCGCGCGATCAGCGACGGCGTGGACGCTACGGCTGCCAGGGTCGTCGATGCCGCGCTTGCCAAAGGCGAGGTCGATGGCGTTAACGACCTCGCGGCCGCCCTGCCGCTGGCCGTGGTACCCGACCTCATCGGTTGGCCGCGGAACCATCGGGATCACCTGATCGAATGGGGTGGGGCGACCTTCGACGTCCTCGGTCCGCTTAACTGGCAAGCGATCAAATCGACGCCTCGAGCGCTGCAAATGCTCCGCTTCGCGCGCCGCGTCGTGCGTGAGCGCACCGTTCTCGACGGCAGCATGGCAGACGAGCTCGTCATTGCCGCCGACGAAGGAAGGCTGTCACATCGCGAGTGTCCGCCGCTGATGGTCGACTATCTCGCCCCGTCCATAGACACCACCATGAGCGCCATCTCAAATGCGTTGTACCTCTTCGCGAGCCATCCTGAGCAATGGCGACTCCTGAAAACGGAGCCGGCCCTCCTGACGAACGCCATCAATGAAGTCGTCCGGTACGAGCCACCGCTGCGTGCATTCGCGCGTTGCGTGGGACGACAGAATGAAATCGTCGGCGTTACGGTGCCGTCCGGCGCCCGGGTCCTCGTGGTGTACGCCTCGGCCAACCGAGACGAACATGAGTGGGAAGAACCCGAAGTCTTCGACATCCGCCGCGACGCCAGCCGTCAAATCGGATTTGGACAGGGTGCGCACGCCTGCGCCGGCCAAGGTCTGGCGCGCTTGGAAACCGCAGCCATGCTGCGCGCCCTGATCGAACGCGTAGACCGCATCGAGGTCACCGGGAGGCCGACATGGGCGATCAATAACATCATTCGCCGCCACAAAGCCTTGCCGCTCAAGATCTTTCCCGCATAGCTCGCCCCACGGATTGTAGCGTTCCACTTATCATCGCATCAGTTACCCTGGCGCCGGGGATCACATTCGGGGCCTGAAGAGCCCCGGCCAGTCGCGCAATCGAGTGGCTAGGCGCCGTAGACGGGGACCGGCCGGCGCGCCTTGGCGAGCAGGTCGGCGACGACGCGCCCCAGCTCCGCGGGGTCCCACTTCGCGCCTTTGTCGATCTCCGGTCCGTGGGCCCAGCCCTCGGCGACGCGAATCTTGCCGCCCTCGACCTCGAACACCTTGCCGGTGACATCGCGGGATTCGGCACTGCCCAACCAGACCACCAGCGGCGCAATGTTTTCCGGCGCCATGGCGTCGAAATCCTGATCCTGCGTCGCCATCATCTCGGCGAACACGGTCTCGGTCATCCGCGTGCGAGCCGACGGTGCGATGGCGTTGACGGTAACCCCATACCGCCCCATCTCGGCGGCGCCGACCAGCGTCAACGCCGCGATGCCGGCCTTTGCGGCGCTGTAGTTGCCCTGCCCGACGCTGCCCTGCAGGCCGGCGCCCGAACTGGTGTTGATGATCCGGGCGTCAACGGTTTTGCCCTCTTTGGACAGCCCACGCCAGTACGACGCGGCGTGCCGCATAGTGGCGAAGTGCCCCTTGAGGTGCACCGCGATGACGGCATCGAACTCGTCTTCGCTGGTGTTGGCCATCATCCGGTCGCGCACGATGCCGGCGTTGTTGACCAAAACGTCCAAACCACCGAACGTTTCGACCGCGGTCCGGATCAGGCTCGCCGCCTGGTCCCAATCCGCGATGTTGGATCCGTCGGCGACGGCTTCGCCACCGGCGGCGGTGATCTCGTCGACCACGCTCTGGGCGGCGCTGCCACCCCCGGCCGGCGAACCGTCCAGGCCCACCCCGATGTCGTTGACCACCACGCGCGCGCCTTCCTCGGCGAAGGCCAGCGCATGGGCGCGACCGATGCCGCCGCCCGCTCCGGTGACGATGACGACGCGGCCGTCAACCACTCCCATAGTTCCTGTCTCCTCTACTTGATCGCGTTCGCGTTCGTGGCGGCCAGATAATGCGGCGGCTCCCCGCCGCCGTGCACCTCCAACGAGGCCCCGCTGACGTAGGACGCTACGTCGGAGGCCAGAAATGCTGCGGCCCAACCGATATCGGCGGGCTTGGCGAGCCTGCCGAGTGGCACATTCTTCGAGATCGCGGCGATGGAATCGGCGTCGCCATAGAACAGTTCGGACTGCTCGGTCTCCACCATGCCGACCACACAGGCGTTCACCCGAACCTTCGGCCCCCACTCCACGGCCAGGGTCTGCGTGAGGCTTTCCAGGCCGGCCTTGGCCGCACCGTAGGCGCCCGTTCCGGGGGACGGCCGGCGGCCGCTGAGGCTGCAGATGTTGATGATCGATCCGCCCTGCTGCTGGGTTTGCATGTGAGCGTTCGCGTGCTGCGAAACCGACAGCGCACCAATCAGATTGAGTTCAATGATCTTGCGGTTGAACTTGGCGCTGGACTCCGCGGACAGCACGTAGGGCGATCCCCCGGCGTTGTTGACGACGACATCGAGCCGCCCGTGGCCGGCCACGACGGTGTCGATCAATTCCTTGACGGCGTCGTCGTCGCGCACATCGCAGGAGTGGAACTCATACGGCAGCCCCTCGACCTC
>DASTKA010000307.1:0-2571 GCA_035716165.1 Mycobacterium sp.
GGCCGCCGTCCTCCTGCCCCGTGCTCGTGACGACCGTCTGCACCGCGCCGATCTGGTCGCGGAAACGGGTATCACTGGGCTGCCGGGCGTATTTGTCCCCGTCGAGCCGTGGATCGGTGCGCACTGTGCTGCGCAGGAGCGTGGCGGTGAGGTTCACGCTGGTGTAAGGGCCGGCGACGCAGGGGACGGTGAAGGTGACGGTCTTGAGCCGGCGCAGATAGTGGCCAGGGCAGTCCAGGTCGAACAGCGCCTCGGGCAGCGAGACGTAGCACCGCCCGGTCTCCTTCAGGCGCAGCAGCGCGACCGGGTCGAGCTGGGCGAGCGACATCCGCTTGGACAGCTCCAGCTCCCGGGCGTTGAGCTCGAGGTAGGACGCCTCCATCCGCTTCAGGTCGGCGCCCAGCCGCTCGCCGGCCAGTAGGCCGCTGTAGAGGGTGTCCCAGTATCCGAATTGGATGAAGTTTGAGGTGTCGAGGCCCAGCTCGTGCCGGTAGGCGCGTTCGGCGCGCTTGGCCATGTCGTAGGCGAGCTGGTAGGCCTGAAAGTACGACGTCGACAGCTGGCCGACCATCCAGTCGTACAGCTCCTGGTTGGTGAACTTGTCCTTCAGGAACTGGTCGACTTCCCCGGCGTTGGTTTCCTGTTGCATGTGGTTGTTCAATTCCGTCGTGGCGATATCCTGACGGATTCCCGCGGCGGCGATCTGCTGCTCGATTTGCGCGATCTCGGTGGTCGCCTGGTTGGCCTGAAAGCCCCAGTCGTCGGCGCGGCGCTGGTAACCGCCCAGTGTCGCAGCCAGCGAGCCCGCACTGTTCAGATTATTGCCGATCATAGTAATCGAGCCAGATAAGCCCTTGAGTGCGTTAGCGAGGTTGCTACCTCCGAATGACGCACCGATCGTGGTCGGGAACCCGATTTTCAACTCGGGAATAAGGCCAACCACGCTCACCGTCATGTCGATCTCCGCTGCGATCTCATGGAGGGCAAGTGCACCAGCAGAAAGCACGGTATGCACGATCTCAAAAGTGTTCATGAAGGGCCGGTTGGCGTAGTAGTCGTGCTTTTGCTGGGCCGCGTCCCGTGACTTTTTCACCGCGGCCAGCGAGTCGCCGGCCTCGGTCACCTGCTTTTCGCGAACCGCGCGGACGGCGGCCAGCAGCGCCAGTTCGTGGCCAGAGCGCAACCGCGCGAGCGCCTCGGCATCGCGTTTCTCCATAGCGGCAAGCAGCGCGGCACCAAACGCCTTGAGCTCACCGACGAGCTCGTCGGCCTTGGCCGCCATGGTGGCGAATCGGTAGTACGGCAGGGGGGCGCTGATGTCGTCGAGCGCAGTGGTCACGTCTACGCCGGCGGCCACGGCACGGACCAGCAAAGCGGGGTCGATGGGCGCACCGAACAGTGCGAGCTGACGCTGCACGCCCGCGATGTTCTGGCAATGCCGCACCTTGAACAGCCGGTCGGCGACCGTGTCCCAGTAACCGAGCAGCTTTTCGTTGCGTGGCACGCAGAAATAGAGCAGCCATGGCAGCGCGGTCCCGGCGGTAACGATGGTCGGTGTCGGCGGCGCTGCCGCCGGTGCTGGCACGAGGTTCTCGGCACCGGCGATAGCCCTTGCGAACGAGCGCAGGCTCGCCGAGAGCTGGCGATAGGTCTGCGGAGCGGAGTCCTCGCCCAAGGTGACCTCGTCGGGGCGGCGGCCGAGCAGTTCGGCGGCCAGGACATAGAGCTGTGTGGCGGCGTTGACCGACTCCAAGGTGTCTTGCCGGAACAACTGATCGCCCCAGGCGATCAGGTTGTCCAGGTATTTCATCACGACGGCCTTCTGGTAGGCGGTCGTGCGTAGCCGGGCCACAAAATCGGGTTGGTATGGGTTGGCTAGCCACATCTCTACCGCAGGTTGCAACTTGACGTCACCGGCGGCAAGCTGCTGCAGGATCTTTTCGATGCGCTGCTGTTGATAGTCGTCGTGGCTGGTTTCGAAGAATTTTTTGGTGCGCCAGTAGCGCTGGGGTCCGGTTTGTGGGCTGCGATCGGTGGGATCGAATATCTTGTGGAACCACTGCTGCGCCTCTGCGAACTGCTGGTTCGTCGACAGCCGCTCTGCGAGCAGCAGCGGGGCATGGAAGAATAGCTCCCAGTTGTATTCGGAATACGTAGTCCCCGGGTCGAAGTCGACCAACTCCTGGGGTGTTGAGTAGACGACGTTCGTGCCGTCCGATTGTATCGGTTTATACGTGTCATTGAAGTCGAATTGTTGGCCGGGCGGCCACGGCTGAATTTGCAGCTTTCGGTCGAAGAGGCTGTCCAAGCCGTATCGGTTCAGCCGGGCGACGAACGTTTCGACGTATGGGTGATAGAACGGCACAAAATCGATCTTCACCGGGGAGACGGCGTTCGGGCGCACGACGTTCTGGCCAAGAACACTGCTGGCAGTCGCGAGCGCGGCACCGTCCGGGGCCCGGAGTGACCGAGCGGCATCGAGCGTCTCGATCTCCACATGGGTGCTTGAAACGGCGGGGACGTGCGACGCCAGCAGGTCGGATGATTCATTCGGCCTTTTAGCCAAGGCTT